>JAFGWQ010000068.1 GCA_016937075.1 Campylobacterales bacterium
AAACTCAAGTGCATAGTCTATTAGTGCGGACCCAAAACCTTTATTTTGATACTCAGGAGCTATGACTATATCTTCTAGTAATCCGACTTTTTCATTTAGAGCTGTAGAGAATGTATATAAAATAGTAACCATACCGACAACTTTACCCATTTCTTCTATTACCAAAATACTTCCGAGATTAGGAGAGCTTAGCAGTGTTTTTAATGCATTTTCTTGTTTGCTTTGATCGTAGCAAAATTCTTCTTCCTGCTCAAAAAGAATCTTTAGTAAGTCGCACAATTTTGGAATATCCTCCAAGCAAGCCATCCGCTTGATACTCAATTTGCTTCCTTTTGAAGTTCATACTCCAGCGTTACGGGTTCTTCTTGGTCGATAAATTTTTTGGTGATGATGCATTTTGTGATATTTGGCTTGGATGGAAGGTCAAATTGCAACGGCAGCATAATTTTTTCTATGATACCTCTTAGTCCTCTAGCTCCTACCTCTTTTTCTTCTGCAAGCTCAGCAATACACATAAGTGCATCATCTGCGAATTCCAGTTCGATTCCATCAAGTTCAAAAAGAGCCTGATACTGTTTGATAATGGCATTTTGCGGTTCTTGAAGAACTCTTATGAGATCTTGCAAGGTTAATGCATCCAATTTGGCGATAACAGGAATACGTCCGATAAACTCAGGGATCATCCCAAATGCTATCAAATCTTTCGGCATTATCTCTTTGGGTATATTATCGGTTTTTTCTTCTTTTAAAAATCCTAGAGTTTTTGTGATTTTTTTGTTGTGGCCCAAGATGCGGTCTTGCAAACTTACAAATGCTCCTCCGCATATAAACAGTACGTGTGTGGTATCAAACAAGATAGTCTCGGATGAAGAATTTTTCCGTCCGCCTTTTGTAGGTACATAAACTTCAGCTCCCTCCAATATCTTCAATAAGCCTTGCTGTACCCCTTCGCCTGATACATCACGCCCGCTAGTGGCACTTTCGCTTTTATGAGCGATCTTGTCGATCTCATCTATGTAAATAATGCCTTTTTGTGCACGTTCAAGATCATACTCTGCAGCGACCAATAATCTTGATAAGATGGATTCTACATCCTCTCCCACATATCCGGCTTCGGTGAGTGCAGTAGCATCGGCAACCGCAAACGGCACATTCATGATCTTTGCTAAAGATTTGGCAAGCAATGTCTTGCCGCTGCCTGTTGGGCCGATTAGCAAGATATTGCTTTTTTCGATCTCTATTTGTTTGATCTTAGGTTTATCTATTCGTTTATAATGATTATATAATGCTACAGATAAGACTTTTTTGGCTTCGTCTTGACCGATGACATATCTATCCAGATGTGCTTTGATGTTATGGGGCAGGGTGAGTCCTTTTTGAAACTCTTCTTTTTGAGTTGCGAGTTGTTCTTTGTGCCACTCTTCATAACATGTTTCTATGCATTCGTTGCAAATATGCGCATTTTCCGCACTAAAAATTTTTAGGATACTATCCAGGTTTTTGCCGCAAAAATCACAAACTCTATCACTTTTCACTATAATCCTTTGATAAAATCCTGCATACTAAGAGATATCTTAGAGAGGCTATGAGTAGCGATAAATTGCTCCTCTTTTTTACTCCATATCTCTTTGTCGTCTATTATATATCCTCCATTAAGTCCGATGGTGAGTTCATTGGCTACCATGCGATAAGTATCTTTGGAAAAATCAACACCCAAAAATAAGTACGATTTGTCCTTTTTGTGCTCTTTGAGCAAAGGAGGCATTGCAAACCCTGCCATTGCTTCAGTGAGCCAATCTACAAAATCAGCATCACTGATGATAAAATTCTTGCTTGGAACGGTAGAGCCAAGCGGTTTAAATAAAATAGGAATAGAAGTATGCATATCTTCTTTGCCGATCTCGTTATAGTTTTTGGTATCTATATCGTATTTGTACACCACAAATCTATCAGGGCCGCCCATGATGCGCGATGTTCCTACTATCATAAAATGTTCTGTATCCTCATATACTTTGCAAGCACTATTATCTAGATTTGTATCTATGAGATATGGAGGCTGCACGGATTTGAGATATTTGTAGATCAAAGGAACTTCGTATTGTTTTGAGCTGTAGATATGATTTGTCTTTTCTACTATAAAATCTCTGCCTTTTCGCTGCTCTAGACTCATTGCTACTCTTGTATATTCATACATTAATCTTTTGCTCATAGCCCTGTCGTCATTTAGTGCTAGAGACATGCTGTCACTATCAAATGGCAAATTGCTTCCATCGGAAGCAACCGTATCTTTGAATATACCCATACCTAAAAAAGGCACCAATGTACCGTTTGCAAATGATTCTTTGATCTTATCCATGACATCCTACTCCTGTGTATATTGTAAATGCTTTGTTGAGAGCGATACGTAATCTTTCTAAATTTATCTTATCTGACATATCATGCGGCATATCAATATAAAAAACAGCACCGTCCCTGCTTATCAAAAAAATAGATTTGCAAAGCAAACCGGC
>JAFGWQ010000011.1 GCA_016937075.1 Campylobacterales bacterium
AGATATAATAACAAAAAATTAAGCGCTAGGATACTGAATGAAGCAATTTGGTTTAGATATTTGGGGTGATGGTAACTTCATTATAAAAAAAGATACTGTCAATGTCAACTATGGCAATCAACCATCTCTTTTAGAAATCACAAACCATATACGTGAGAAGGGATATAAAGGTCCCGTTCTTTTGCGTTTCCCGCATTTGATAGAAAAACAGATCCATACACTGTTTAATACATTCAAAACTGCCAAAAAAGAATTTGGGTATACCGGAAATTTTCATGCTGTATTTCCGCTAAAAGTAAACCAATTTCCAAATTTTGTACACGAGCTTGTCAACGTAGGCCAAGGATATAATTACGGGCTAGAAGCAGGCAGCAAGGCTGAGCTCATCATTGCCATGTCGCATACGCCTCTTGGCGCCCCTATTACAGTTAACGGCTTTAAAGACAAAGAGATGATAGCACTTTGCTTTATAGCTGCCAAAATGGGACACAACATAACTATCACGATTGAAGGACTAGGAGAACTTGAGACTATCATAGAAGTTCATCAAGAATTCAACAACAAAAGCAAAGATCCAATCGTTCCAAGAATCGGTGTACGTATCAGAATGCATAGCTCGGGCATCGGTATTTGGGCAAAAAGCGGTGGTTTTAGTTCAAAATTCGGCCTAACATCCACTGAGCTTTTAGAAGCATATGAGATGTTAAAAGCTCATAATCTACTAAACCATCTTTGGATGATCCATTTTCATATCGGTTCACAAATGGGAGATATCGCACCGCTTAAAAAAGCATTAAGAGAAGCTGGGAATATATACGCCGAGCTCAAAAAAAGAGGTGTGGATTCTCTTAGAGCCATAAATATTGGCGGCGGACTGGCTGTTGAATACAGTCAACATATACAAACTCAAGAGAGAAACTGCTCGCTAAAAGAGTTTTCAAACGATGTCATTTACCTAATGCAAGAGATCGCCAAAAGTAAAAATGTACCGGAACCTGACATATTTACAGAATCAGGCAGATTTATAGCTGCCAGTCATTCCGTATTGGTAGCTCCGGTATTGGAGCTTTTTAGCCAAGAATACAATGAAAAAAGTTTGCGCTTAAAAGAACAAAACCCTCCGCTTATACAAGAGCTTTTTGATCTGTACAATCTGCTCAAACGTACAAACGCCAGAGAATATCTGCACGACGCTCTTGATCATATGGAAAGCTTACTGACCCTTTTTGATTTGGGTTATATAGATCTAGAAGATCGTTCAAATACTGAGATTTTAGTAAACTTGATCATTAAAAAAGTGATTTATTTGCTTAAAGATGAAGACACGAATGAACTCAAAAGACTTCAAGATCGTATCCAGGAAAAATATCTAGTCAATTTCTCGGTATTCCAGTCTCTTCCGGATTGGTGGGGACTTGGACAACATTTCCCAATCATGCCGCTTAATAAACTTGATATAAAACCAACCAATCCGGCAAGCATTTGGGATATCACGTGCGATAGTGACGGAGAAATCGGGTTTAAGCCGAAAACACCTTTTTACCTGCATGATATTGATGTAGAAAAAGAAGAATATTTCTTGGCTTTTTTCCTAACAGGTGCATATCAAGAGGTCCTGGGCATGCGACATAATCTCTTTACCCACCCAACTGAGGTGGTGATCAAATTTGACAAAAATGGAGATTACGAGCCATACAATTTTATAGAAGCTCAAAACCTAATGGATGTACTTGACGATCTAGATTATGATACAAGTCTTGTTGATAAATCTTTAAAATCAAAAATAGAAGAATCTAAATATCTCAATGCTGATGAAAAAAGAGACATACTAGGAAGACTTTATTTGTATTTAAGTGAAAATAGCTATCTTAAGACGATTCAAACATTAGAACTTATCAAAGAACAAGGATAAAAGGTGTCACTTTTTGCTCTAATAAAAGAGGATTTTGTTACAGTTAAAAAAAACGATCCTGCCCTGCACTCCAGTCTTGAACTTTTTTTTAATTATCCTGGGCTTTGGGCTCTCTTTTTTTATCGAATAGCAAACTCTCTATATCGTCACAAAGTCCCATATCTTCCTAGGCTGATCTCGGCGATCGGACAATTTTTAACAGTTGTCGATATACATCCAGCCGCTACTATAGGCAGAAGGGTTTTTATAGATCATGGGGTCGGTATAGTTATAGGAGAAACCGCCGTTATCGAAGATGATGTTCTGATATACCAACAAGTTACCTTGGGCGGGGTCAGCTTAGAAAAAGGCAAAAGACATCCGACTATCAAAAGTGGTACGGTTATCGGTGCCGGAGCAAAAATATTGGGCAATATCATAATTGGAAATAACGTAAAAATCGGTGCAAATTCGGTTGTTGTAAAAAATGTTCCGGATAACTCCACAGCTATTGGCATCCCGGCTCGTATTATAGCAAAAGGATTTGACAAAAGTTTACTTAGCCATAACAAACTGCCCGATATTGACAAAGAAGTATTTCATTATTTACTTAAGCGTATCGCAGTGCTTGAACATGCTGTTAAAACCGGTGACCATTCAAGTATTCACAAAAAAGATCACGAACTAGAAGAGGTATACAATGCTTTCCTAAAATCAATGGATAGCTGAGTATTCCTATACGTTTTTTCAAGCAAATTGCTATGAAACTCATAGTATAATATTTATATTATTTAAACATAAGGTTTTTCTATGCTTTCACAACGCATTCAAGCACTTTCTCCATCTTTGACTATTGCAGTTGCTACATTAGCAAAAGAGCTCAAAGCCGCAGGAAAAGATATTGTTAGTTTTTCAGCCGGAGAGCCGGATTTTGATACGCCAAAACGCATCAAAGATGAGGCCATAAAAGCTATCAATGAAGGTTTTACAAAATACACAGCAGTTGCCGGAATTCCAGAGCTTCTCAAAGCTGTCAGCGATAAACTTAAACGAGACAATGGCCTAAACTATGCACCAAATCAAATTATTGTCAGCAATGGTGCAAAACAATCACTATTTAATCTTTTTCAAGCTGTAATTGATGAAGGCGATGAAGTTATAATTCCTGCACCATATTGGGTAACTTATCCTGAACAGGTTATATATAGCGGCGGTGTTCCTGTTATTATCGACACAGATGAAAAGAGCGGCTTCAAGATGACTGCTGAGCAGTTAAAAAATGCCTTGACGACAAAAACAAAAATGGTTGTTCTTACATCACCATCCAATCCAACAGGATCTGTGTATAGCAAAGATGAATTATTACAAATAGCCGAGGTACTAAAAGGAACTGATATTTTGGTTGCAAGTGATGAGATGTACGAGAAACTTGTCTATGGCACTGAATTTGTAGCAGCTGCGAGTATATCTGAGGATATGTTCCAAAGAACAATTACCATAAATGGCCTTAGCAAGTCTGTTGCGATGACCGGTTGGAGATTTGGATATCTTGCTAGCCCAAATAAAGAGCTTATAACTGCTATGGACAATCTACAAAGCCAAAGCACATCCAATATTAACTCTATTACGCAAAAGGCGGCTATTGTTGCCTTAAGCGGTGAAGTTGATGAAGAAATAGAACACATGAGACAAGCTTTCGAAGCTAGAGCAAATGAAGCT
>JAFGWQ010000069.1 GCA_016937075.1 Campylobacterales bacterium
CCTTTCGGGCTTTACAAACTCAACCACTGCTGCATGGTGCAAGGAAGGAGAGAGATATTGCCCTATACTTAAAAAACGACAGCCCACATTTAAAAGATCATCCATGAGTTTTATCACTTCATCATCCTGCTCGCCAAAACCAAGCATGATGCCGCTTTTTGTAGTACACAAAGGATTGAACTCCAAAAGTTTACGCAAAACATTAAGCGAGCTTTGGTATTCCGAGCCCATGCGTATATTATATAATCTAGGTACCGTTTCTAGATTATGTCCAATGATCTTCGCGCCGCTCATTGCAATGGATTCTAGTGCCTTATCATTCTCCTGCATATCCGGTATCAATAGTTCCACAACGATCGAATCATCCAAAGCCTTGATGGCATGCACTGTTTTGCAAAAATGCCCTGCTCCGCCGTCATTTAGATCATCTCTAGTGGGTGAAGTAATAACAACATGTTGCAATCCAAGCTTCAAAACCGTATCGGCTATTTTTTCAGGCTCCAAAGGATCGGGCGACAGCGGTTTATTTCTCTCAACCGCACAAAAACTGCATGCACGTGTACATCGTGTTCCTAGGATCATAAATGTCGCCACATTTTGCGAAAAACATTCACTGATATTTGGACACAGGGCTTCTTCGCAAATTGTATGAATATTGCCCTCTCCTAGCAAGCTTTTCATCGCCTGATGGCTGCTTGGAGTGATCTTTTTACGGAGCCATTCAGGTTTAGGAGTAAAGATTCTTAGCATATATATTCCACCTTTTTTGTGTATATTTCTTCTCAAAAAGTTCTTTAGCAGTTTGCTCTTCATAAGAACTCAACAAGCTTGGCACAACCTCAGCTTCAAACGTTTCACAAAATGTATCTATCAAGAGCTCTGCAAGTATCTCATGTGTTATCGTAACTCCGCATTTTTGAAGAGAAAGCGCAGATTTTATGCCGGACTCCTCTAAAAATAATGAGTCAAATACTATTTCATTCAAACTCATCGGTATGCTCCCATGCTGAAATAGAACATTACGTGTATAACGCTGGGCATTACCTCCTATTTTTTTACCTTCTATTACTATATCATACGGTTCACATCCGGCCAAACATATATTGGAATGTTTGCATTCTAATCCTAACTCTTGAACAAAATGAGCCTTGAGTCCCAGTTTTTCATACAAACGTAGCAAAAAAGTACACAAATAATGATAATTTGCCTTAACTCCTTCTTTGCATTCGATCCGTGGAAGAATGAGAGAATATGAAAGATCACCTCCGTGTACCAAAATACCGCCGCCGCTCATACGTCGGACACACGAGATATTATTTTTATTCAATTGCTCACAATCTACACTCTTATACAAAGATGAAAAGCGTCCAAGGCTAATGGACTTGTCCCATCTATAGAGACGAAGGATCGGTACATCTCCTTGCTTATGGCTGTTTATCAAAGCTTCATCTACTGCCATATTCCACGCTCCGGCTCCTAGCCCCGTATCGATAAGTCTCCATCTTTTAATATTTTTCATTATTCCAATTTCAAAACTATTCTATTGTTGCAGCCGTTGGGCAAAATAATCTGTCATATGATCAAGCGTATCTACTTTACCATAATCAGCTTCCGGCACCTCTACTCCAATCTCTTTATTGAGTGCAGTAAGTATACGTAAAAAATCAAACGAATCTATTTCAAGCGAGCGTTGAATATGTGCGTTTGGATCAATATCCTCTTCATTTATCTCCGGTGCGATCTCTAATATCTGCTTGATGATGATCTGTTTTATCTCATCGGTAGTCATAGCAACTCCTCGGGTGTTTGTAAAATTTGGTCAAGTTTATTTAAAAATTGTCCTCCTGTTCTACCATCTGTTGCACGATGGTCCCCAGAAAGTGTCGCTTGCATCACCTTGCGCACGCTAAGAGTGTCTCCATTGGCCCATGGAGTATCAATAATACGCCCAAATCCCACCAATGCTACTTGGGGAGGATAGATGACACCATATACACTCTCTACCCCAAGGTCACCGAGATTTGTAATAGTAATAGTCTGCTGTGTGATCTCGCTGCCGCGAAGTTTGCCCGAACGTGTACGGGTAATGAGATCGCTAAGTGCATCCATGGTGCCATCCAGATCCATATGCTCTGCATTCAGAAGTGCAGGCGTTATAAGGCCCTCTTTGCGAAGCGCTATAGCGATACCGGGGTTTATAGCCTCACTCAAATGCAGTTCATCATCCATCCAAAAGCCATTGAGCTGCGGGACTTCTTGGAGTGTACGCACAACTGCACGTATCAATAGAGCAGCGGGCAAGATACGATCTTCTATGGTTCTGTTTTTATTAACTTCTCCAAGCCAATGCAAGGCTGATGTCATATTGATAGAAGTACTAAGATAATAATGCGGGATCTCAGCGTTGGAGCGGCTCATAGCTTTAGCGATTGCTTGCCTCATGCCGCTCATTCCTGTAGTGCCGGATACCTTCTTGGATTCAACCTGTGCAAGATGCACTGTTTTGTCATCTTTGGCCAAAGTTAAAAGTTCTATGCCTAATTCTTTAGCCTTTTTGCGGGCAAGAGGAGAAGATTTAACTCTTTTAGTCTCTGTCGATTTATCTGGTATTGACTGGAGTGAAGCGGATGGTGACTCTGCTTCTTTGGCATCTGTAGCGACATTGAGGCTAGCTGGTTTTTCAACAACCGCACTTTCATCCAAACTGCGAATGATGGCCAAAGGAGTTCCGACTGCACTTTCGGTCTCTTCTGGGACTAAGATCTTTTCGACTATACCGTCTTCAAATACCTCTATTTCAATAACCCCTTTACTTGTTTCCACTGCTGCGATCACATCCCCTTTTTTGACACTATCTCCCTCTTTGACCTTCCACTCCATTAGTACCGCTGACTTCATATCAGCACCCAAGCTAGGCATTACAAATGTACTCATAGTTCCTCCATTAATTTACGCCCGGCGGCTACGATTTTTTCAGGTTGAGGCAAGGCTGCTTGTTCAAGATGATTGGCATAAGGAAATGGGACTTCAACAGAACAGACCCTTTGCATAGGAGCATCCAGTTCATAAAAAGCCTGCTCGTTA
>JAFGWQ010000070.1 GCA_016937075.1 Campylobacterales bacterium
AGTCGTTACTAGACTTCTTAAACAAAAAATAAATTTAATATGGAGAGTTGCATGAAAATAGTATTTACTGCCAAAGGTGATAACTGGGATAGTCAAATAGATGAAAGATTCGGACGCATGGAGATGCTTGTACTTTTTGATGAAGAAGCAGGTACGCTAGAGGCTATCAAAATAGAGACCGAGCAAATGGATCACGGTGCCGGGCTTCAAACAGCACAAAAGGTTCTTAATCTTCGTCCGGATATCATCATAACCGGAAACGGTGCCGGAAATAAAGCGCTTGATATTCTCAAACGCTCATCAGTTAAGATGTATATCGGTGCCGGAGGAATGACATTAAAAGAGGCTTATAATGCATATAAAAATGGCCGATTAAATCTTCAATTTTAAAGGATAAATTATGAGAATTATATTTCCAACAGACGAAAACAATGGCTACCTCAGTAAAAGAGGTGCCCATTTTGGCAAAGCTAAATTTTACACTATTATTACTCTTGAAAATAGCACAATAACAGATGTAGAAACGCAAGAAAATCCGGGACACAATAGCGGAGCTTGTTCAAATGCTGTAATGAACATAATGAGTTTAAATCCTGATGCTCTAATCGTAGGTGGCATAGGAGGAAGTCCTGCCCAAGGCTTTGCAAATGCCGGACTTGATGTATATGTAGATCAGGTGAGTCAAACAGTCCAAGAAAGCATCCAAAAGTTTATAGACGGGGAACTAGAGAGGCTTGGTACCCAGGGAACCTGTTCGGTACATTAAGCCTCAAAGAATAACATTATATGAAAAAATCTATCGACAAATTTTCAAACCATATAAAAAATCTTATGCATGGATTTTTTCTAAGTGTGGGCACCACCGTCGCTGAACCCTCTACAGTATTGCCGCTTATGGTAAATCATTTTGGCGGCGGCTCCATCATAGTAGGGATATACTCATCTTTATTGAGAGGCGGGGCGGTATTTATCCAACTTTACGCTGCATTTCATGCTCAAGAATATCCGCTTATGAAACCATACTTGCGAAAAATCTTTTTTATGCGATTTTTGGCATGGTTTTTGATAGGGCTTTCGATTGTACTTATCGGGAATAATCATCATACAGCCACACTGATTGCCATAGGAATTGGGCTATTTGTATTCTCATTTAGTGCCGGTTTTGGAGGTATATACTTTAAAGAGATAACTGCCAAGATTTTTACTCATAAATATCGCGCCAAAAGTATGGCTTGGAAGCAATCTATTGTAGCTTTTGGAGCTATCATAAGCGGCTCGATTGCCGGATGGGTGCTTCACGAGTACCCGGCACCATATAGCTATGGCTATCTCTTTATGTTGAGTGCATTTATAATGGGTATAGGTTTTTTGGCTATGGGCATGGTCGATGAACCTATAAAAACCAATATAAGCACCAAAGAGAAGTCATTTAAAGCATTTTTGAAAAATGCCAATAAAACCCTCAGGTCAGACAAGACATTACAAACACAGATAATTGCATTTTTATTTGCTTATGGATATCTTCTTGTGCTCCCTTTTATCATTCTGGATGCAAAAAGTAAAATAGCTCTTGACGGGATGGTCATAGGAACAATCATCACGGCCCAAATGGTAGGCTCGCTGCTAAGCAATATACTTTGGGGAAAACTAAGCAGCAGGGGGGATTATAAACTAACGGCTATTGTCAGCATAATTATCATGATAGCAGCTGTGAGTTTGTCGATATTTGCAAACAGTGTAGAGTATTATTTAGTACTGTTTTTTATGATAGGGATGGCTATCGACGGCATCAAGCTGAGCTCAGATAATCTCATAATCGTTGTAGCCCCCGAGGATAAAAGACCTATATACATGGCATTACAGAACAATATAGTATCGCTCGGATTGTTTTTCTCTATAATAGGTGGTATAATACTTAAATACAGTAATTTTACAGCTCTTGTGGTCACAACTTTATTATTTTTGGGTGTTGGACTATATTTTTCATTTCAACTAACAGAAGAACCTCATAATCAAGGAAAGTAAAATGGGGAAATACATATATGTTTTGGTAGTAATTATTTTTGTTTGGTTTGCCGGAAGTCAAATTTATACAAATTTTTTCAAAACCAAAGAGACGGCCAAAACTACACGATTGGCATGCCATAAAAAATCTACAACATTTGAAGTAATTTACGACAAAAAACTTATAGATCAAGCGATAGAAAGCCTAGAAAACGGAAATGTAAAAACTAAATATGAAATGCAATTTTCTAAATATATGCCTAGCAAAATGGGTCAATACTTTACTATAGAGCAAGTAGATAATGATTTGCAGCAAATACTAAAAACCTATAAAAAAGGTGATCAAAATGGGTCAAAAGCTCTCCTGATAGATTATTTTGTATACGAAAATGATCTTAACGATCCCGGTAAAAAAACCGAGGAAGCTAAAAAATATGCCGGGTATATAAGAATGAATTTTTATCTAGACAACACAAAGATTTATGGAGTACAACTTGACTTTATGGATTGGCAAGGCAAAGACATCAAAGAAAAACTTGAGTGTGGCATAGAATCATTTGTGACTCTAAAAAAATAAAATTTCAAACCAAACTTATTTTATTACAATTACCCAATATCTATATTGCAGACCGTTACGGCTTTTAAAAGCTTTGCGGTGAATAATTAAAATGAAATACAACAACTCAGCCATCTAAAATAGGGTTAATTTATTTTGGCTTCGCACTAAAGCTCTTTGCTTTGGATACATGCTTTGCCTCTCAAGCCAATATCTACTTTAATACACAATGCAAAAACTAATAAAAGCAAGTTTCATGCTCTATATAATATTGTCCTTTTGCTATTCTTTATATAGTGTTATTTTGAGATCATTTTAGACGAACAAAGACTCGTCACAAATATATAAAGTAGCTAATAGTATTTGAAAACAATAACAAAATATATTTGGAGATTTGATAAGATATCGGTTTTAGTATGAGAAAATGTCCCCACGGTTCACGTGAGGACAGATTTTAACCAAAGAGGTTAAACTAAAAATACTAAAGAATATTTTTAAACAGGGAAAATATACCCCAAGCAAAGTAAACCATTGTCCATATTATAAACAATGCCAAAGTTGCATTGCCTAGTCTAGTAACCGCAACATCTTTACTGGCATCAAAAACGCCTTCTCTTTTACCAACTTTCCATGCCATAGTAAGGATAAATGCGACGCCTGTAAACCCAAGAACTACAAAAGTAAGTAAGAACATAATGATAGTTTCCCACTCTAGGTTCATTGGATAACCGTAAAGATCATATCCAAGGCCTGACATGATATTGTATCTGATAAGCTCTCTAACACCTGAAATAAATAGTGCTACAACTACAAGTACTGCAGTAGTTATATAGCTGTTTTTGTTTGTCATTGCCAATAAAAGCAATATAACAACAGAAACTATAGTCGCCAACACTACCGGATGAAGAAGAAGACCGGCTTGCAGCATCCAAACCACAAACAATACTGCACTGATAAGTAAACCGACGACAGCTAGTTTTGTACCAAGATTTTTTACAAATGTAAGATATTCAGATGAAAAATCTTTTCTAGTGCTCAAAAAGTCACTATAGTTTTGCATAAAGATACCCGTTACAGGGATAGTCAAGCTTACCAAAAATGCAAGTCTGATGATATCAATATGGAAATTCAATCCTGAATTATCAATAACACCATTTGGCGCATACCACTCAGCCCACTTAGTTGGAGAGATAGACTCTACTGCAAAGTTGTGCATCAAAATACCGCAAAATACAAGTATTACAAAAGAGATAAGACCGATCAGGGTGCTGCCATTGCTTTTTTTGTTGGCATATGAATACCAATAAAACATCATATATCCGGCTATAAGCGCATAAATAAAGATAAATACCCATGCACCGGAAAGTGTATTTGCTACATACCATCCAGAATCATAAATGACTTGCGTAAACAATAGCGGCGCAATACCTAGCAAGATCAATAGAGATACGCTCAGCTTGCCTGTCATGATAAGATGCGGGTTGAAAATCTTCCAGTTATTATCATGTTTTTGCTTGGTGCTTCCATACACTGAAAGTCCCAAAGCACCAATTGCCAATAAAACAAAGGCTGCATGTAGAGCCCATGTCAAGATATAGAGTCCTTGAAAAACGACCGGGAAAAACGGTACGCCGGCAGGATCTCTCATTAAATTTATGAAAGTTGCATCCATATTCTTACTCCTTTATTTTGCTTGCGTGGCAATCCATGCAGCCATCGCATCATACTCTTCATCCGGAAGAGCTATTTTTGGCATATATGGACTTGACCCCGTGCCTATTACATTTTTAATGTAACTTTTAATTCCAGCCTCGTCTTGCGCTATTTTATTCACAAGTCCCATCATTGGTCTATAAGCACCGTATTTTTCCAAAGAGTGACAGTTTGAACATGCTCTAACTACAAGCATTTTACCAACTTCGAGTTTATTCTCTGGAGTAATAGTACGAAGTCTTTCAGGCACCCATGGATCTACTTTCAATAGTCCTTTTTCCGCAAGAAGAGGAACTTCATTTTTGATGCCCTTACCTGGAACATCTCTTCCTATAATATTATTACTATAGATATATTGTCCTGCTACCCAAGGTTTACGCATAGACTCTCTTAGTTTTTCACCCGGCCATACGCCTACAATACCTATAACAAAAAGCATTGTTATAGCCAATGTTCTTGTGATCCATTGTGGTCTAAAGATAGCCACAAAAAAGTAAAGAGAGAAAAGAATAGCAAGAATGATACGATTTAGAAGAATTGAATTTATAGTCAAATCAAGTACCGTATGTGCATTTGTAGGCAAAGTACCCATATACCACATAAAGAAGAATAGTGTTATAAATCCGCCGAGCAAACTTACTACACCCATTTTTTGAGTCAATTCTTTTGATAGTGCAGCATTTTCTTTTCTCATAGCACTAGAGATGATCATACCTATGATACCTGACATCATTATCATAAATCCTAATCTTAAGAACATATGAGGGAATGTATTGATACCAAAGAAAGCATCACTTGCACTTCCTGTTGTATAGAATCCATCAGTGCCAGGCCACATCATGAAACTGATAATACCGATAATAAGTGCTAGCGTACCAACTGATGCGATAGCAAAAGTATAAGTCAGTTTAAGATGTGTTTTGCGGTCAATTCTATTAATAAAATAGATAAGTGCAAATACACCGATTACCTCATATATAAAGAAAACCCACTCAGTTGCCCATACCCACACAAAGTTGTGAATTAGTGCGCTTATACCTCTTGGACTCGCAGCAGTTGCTGTGTACCAAATACCAGGCCCTGTAATTGAACCGATGACATAAGAAAAAATAAGCAAAAACATACCATATCTTTTCATATAGTCATACAAATCAGCTCTATCTTCTTTGTATGCTTTGTGTGCCAAAAATGCAAACAACATACCTGCACCAACAGATGTATGAGACGCGAGAATGTGAATCGTACCTGTCAGCCCCATCAGCCATGCTGAACCATAATTTGGAACATAAAAGACTGGATATAGCCCTAACATTTCCATAAAATCCTCCTTTGAAGCTTAATTTATTGTTAAGGAAATAAATTCCCACGCTTAAATTTTATTCCATGTTTGTTAAGTGAATATTAAA
>JAFGWQ010000071.1 GCA_016937075.1 Campylobacterales bacterium
ATTTGAAAAAAGATACAATGAAAATGTTAAAAATGAAGAGGTGTTAGTTGAATAGGTTTTTGTCTACAGAATTGGGGACATTCCAGTCTTTCGATTTTATTCGTCTCATATTTTCTGATCTTGATATGGGAATATGTTTTTCTCTCATATGATATTTTATATACTTTTCATTAAATTCAAACACATATTATATTTTGTTTACCTCACGCACTTGCCAGGATTAAAATATCTTTCCTATCAACCCAGCAAACCAATTTCTTTTATCGCTTTCTTTCAAATCCTTGGTTCTTTCATGGTTTTTAGTAGTAAATTTTAATAGGTTGCTTTTATAATCATTTTTCATCTTTTGTATTGTTAAGTTGTCGCCTAGATAATGATTTATAAACTTATCAAAAGTATGTTTATTAACAGGCTTAACTGAAACTATCACCCATGTGCTTGCTGTGGCATTTGTGGCATTTTCTATTTCGAGCAAACCGACATACGATTCTTTGAATTTGAATGTAGCCGTTATGTAATGCCTGGCTCTTCCTTGTACCAAACCTTTTTGGTTTATTCTTTTTGTTTTTTTATTTATGATTTCAGGCAATTTTTGCACTTGATGTAAATTAAGGTTTGAAATACTAGATTGATATTTCAAAAAATATATATACTGGTTAAATATTTCAAAATTATGAATATATTCTTTGCCAGAGTCTTGTTTTATATAACTACTTGATATAATAATCTTTCTTATAGTTTTTTCACCGCTTATTGATGATTCCGTCAAACTCTGATCAACAACTTCATCAGATTGGGCTTTTTCATAAATTTTCATTATATCAATCAAAACATCTTTTGTGATTTCTTCTTGACTAATATCAACATTATCCAAGCTGCTGCATTTTAACTTTTTATCCTTGGTTATATAGCGTTGTGTATACTTTTTGGTGGCATTCTTTACTTTTAGAATCTGTGATGTATGTGTCGGTATTTCACTTTTTATTATTCCAATATTATCAATATCGCTTATATCTTGTATTATCTTATTCTTCTGGAAATATTTGGTAAATTTTATAAATCCGATGTTGGAATTGTCATCTATTATTTCATGGACGAAATGATATTCTTTTTTGGTATCTTCATTATAAACCATTGATACTCTTGCATGAATAGTAAATTTATCTGCAACTGGAAATTTTGCTTTGATGGGCATTAAGTCTATATTATCTTTGTTATATTTTTCTTTCATGGTTTTTAAATAAGAATTAATATATAGACCAATATCGTCAAAAGCTTTTTTAGCTTTTTCTTGACAAGCAAATCTATGGATAAATGCTGCATCAACATCATTTGCAAAATAATCCAAAACTATAGAAGCATTATTGTTTGCATCACAATCTGCTCCAACAAACAAATCATCCAACTTACAACTAAATGCAACTTCTCTCATGCGCGAAAATCTAAAATAATAATACAAAGCAACCGCATATTGAGGAATAATTATTCTTTGATTATCTTGCTCTATATAGTAACAATACAAATTATTGGCTTCATTAAGATATTTTCGCTTCCAACCTATTAAGGATACGATATTTTTTTCGCTCAGGAAACTTGTAATTTTGATATTATCACCGATCATTTTAGATGCATCAATATTAAAACTATGCTTTTTATTACACACATCATTTTTATATTTAGTCTTCAGTCCATTTTTAAAGTATTTTCCAGGAGGAAAATATTGAAACAATAATTCTGGAGCCATTTCATATGTAAAAACTTCGTTTTTTGTTATATTTTTAACCGCAACAACATAATGACTGTTGCTGTAGCTTTCATGGTCTATTTTAAGCTTTAACGGCATTAGAATTTGGAAAATATCATTCGGATTTTCACTCATAAAATCTGGAATGATACTATTGCTTGCCATGCTACAAATTTAATCCATTATCAATTTCTAATTCACATATTATCATTTTTTATTGTTCATTCTCATTTTTTGTTTTGCTTTACATTCCATTTTGATATAAATATGCACAATCTCTAGTGCTGCTGGGGTTATGCCGGAAATTTGTGAAGCAGCCTGCAGTGTAATTGGAGTAAATTTCTCCAATTTTTCTACGATCTCATTGCTCAATCCTGATACTTTACGATAATTAAACTCTGCTGGGATTTTAATACTCAGCATCTCTTCCATACGGTGAATTTGACTTTGTTGTTTGTCTATATATCTGCTATATTTGGCTTCTACAAGTATTTGTTCAATTACATCATCGTTATATTTTTCAAAATCAGGCAACAATGCAAGCAATTTTGCCTTATCAAAATCTCCTCTGCCTATAACGTCTATCCAAAAGGTACGATCATTTATCTTCATCTCGCCAATTGCTTCTAGTTGTTCTAAAAACTCTTTGGTCGGAGTTACACTGGTATTTTTTAAAAATGCGATAGCCTCATCGAGCGACTCTTTTTTGGAAATTACTTTATTATAAAACTCTTCGTCCAGTAAGCCAAGCTGATATCCATATTGGGACAATCTGATATCTGCATTATCTTCTCTCAAAAGCAATCTGTACTCAGCGCGGCTTGTAAACATACGATAAGGCTCTTTTGTCC
Source organism: Campylobacterales bacterium (assembly GCA_016937075.1). Lineage (GTDB taxonomy): Bacteria > Campylobacterota > Campylobacteria > Campylobacterales > Sulfurovaceae > BN30871. Next base: position 2,596 of record JAFGWQ010000071.1, read on the forward strand.
CCTTAGTAACTAGATCATCGATAAGTACGCCGATATAAGCCTCGTCTCTGCCTAATACAAACGGATCTTCATTACGCAATGCCAGCACGGCATTGATCCCTGCCATCAATCCTTGGGCTGCTGCTTCTTCATATCCTGTTGTTCCGTTGACTTGACCTGCACAATAAAGTCCTTTGATCTTTTTGGTTTCCAAAGTATGTTTAAGTTCTGTAGGCTGTATAAAGTCATACTCTATAGCATATCCGTATCGTACGATCTTAGCTTCTTCCATGCCGGCAACTGAGCGGATCATATCCAGCTGAACATCAGTTGGCAAAGATGTACTCATACCGTTGAGATAAAATTCATTTGCTTCTAGTGTTTGGGGTTCTATAAATATCTGGTGTCTCTCTCTGTCTCTGAAACGGTTTATCTTATCTTCTATACTCGGGCAATATCTTGGTCCGATACCATCAATTTGGCCTGAAAATAGCGGAGCTCTATAGAAATTGCTTTCTATGATATTATGGGTTGAGCTATTTGTATAAGCCACCATACAAGGAAGCTGTTTTGGATGAAATGTTTCCCTTGGTGTCCTAAAAGAAAAAGGGATAGGATTTTCGTCGCCATGCTGCTCTTCCATTTGACTAAAATCAATGCTCGTACCATCGACTCTAGCACATGTCCCTGTTTTTAATCGTCCAATCTCAAATCCCAATCTCCTCCAGCACTCAGCTAGTTTGATAGAAGCAAATTCACCTTGTCTTCCGGCGCTTAGCTGTGTTTCACCGATATGGATCACACCGTCTAAAAAAGTCCCGGCAGTTATGATCAGCTTTGGAGCCATATATTTATTACCTAGCTGCGTTACAACACCTCTAGCCTCACCTTCTTCTATAAACAAAGAGTCAACCATCTCTTGTTTTATATCAAGATTCGGTGTTCTTAAGATCACATCACGCATATAGATTCTGTATCTATCCATATCTATTTGGGCTCTGCTGCCTCTTACTGCCGGACCTTTTGAAGCATTAAGAATACGAAATTGAAGTCCTGTGGCGTCAGTGCATAATCCCATTTCACCGCCAAGCGCGTCGATTTCTTTGACCAAATGACCCTTGGCAAGTCCTCCTATGGCAGGGTTGCAGCTAGATGCTCCTATCTGTTCTGCCAATATTGTTACGAGTAAGGTTTTGGCTCCCATACGGGCACTTGCGAGTGATGCTTCTATGCCGGCATGCCCTCCACCTATCACGATTACATCGTAGTTCATCTTTTATCCTGTGCTTTTTGCTATAATTGTGCAATTATATCCAAAAAATATCATTTTAAAATGCGACGGTCGTGGAACCGACTATTGAAGCCGGCTCGATATGGGGCATGATTTTTGTGCTTTTAAACACAATATGTGGCAAGCGTTTTTACTAAGGAAACAATATGTTTACAGGACTTATTCGTGAAATTGCTACTGTTAAAAGTTATCACGATAATATTTTATCACTTCAGGCGAGATACAAACCAAATCTAGGTGACTCTGTTGCGGTTAACGGCATATGTCTAACAGTCACAAAAGTACATAAAGACGGGTTCGAAGTGGAACTGGCTGATGAAACTAGAAGCATCATAGATCCAAATAGATTTACGGGCAAAGTACATATAGAACCTGCCATGGCAATGGGTGATAAGTTTGAAGGCCACATAGTCCAAGGTCATGTAGATTGCTTAGGCACGGTCAAGAGTATTACAAAAAAAGAAAACGGCGTTGATTATATCATAGAGGTCCCAAAACAATATATCGCTTATATCGTCCCGAAAGGATCTATCACTATAGACGGCGTGAGCCTAACTGTCAATGAAGTGAACAAAGATACCTTCAGGCTGACTATCATACCGCACACTATCAAAGAGACACTAATCGGTTCATACAAAATTGGCACAAAAGTGCATATCGAGACCGATCTATTTGCTAGATATATTGCACATATTTTGGAAAATAGAGAAACTAAAGCTTCTCCGACATGGGAAGATATCGAAAAGATCCAATCCCTATACTGATGAATATTTTTGATTACAAGGTACACCAAAACGGTGAAGAGTTTACTGCGTTATTGGAACATAAAAATATCAAGATAGTCCGCATAATAAGTTCGGATAAACTAGAACCAAAGGTTTATATCCAAGAAGAAGACGAGTGGGTGGCAGTATTAGAAGGCGAAGCAACAATACTCATTGACAATGAACCAAAAATTCTAAACAAAGGCGATACGCTTTTTATCCCTTCACAAACACCTCATGAAATTATAAATGTAACCAATGGCACTTTATGGCTGGCGATTCATATCTACTGATAATCGCTGTCTTTCATGCTTTTTGCATTTGGATTTCTTTGTAACTTCAATTCCATATCAATTGGTTCAAGTTCCAATGAGCCAAGAGTTGCTATCGTGCCGCTCCTGACACTGCTTTTTGGGGGATTAAAAAGCTTAAAGCCGCTTTCCCACATACCCATCCGTACAGGCGTGGCGCTAGAATATGTAGTCATGATCACGTCTTCTTTACATAATTTACGCAGCATGACAAAATACTCTTTCGTCCAAAGCAATGGATTTTTTGTCGGGCTAAAAGCATCTTGATATATTATGTCAATTTTTTGCGTGATATATGGCAGTAAGGCTCTAGCGTCTCCTATCAAAAGCTCTATACTAAATTGTTCGTCTTTATAGCATTGATTTTGACCAAGTTGCTCAATGATGGGTTTTAAAATATCAAATTCCGCAGGATATGTAAAGTTTAGCAGATCTTGCACTAAAGCAATATCAAGCTCAGGAGAGATGATCTCTATTTTTGTAGATATATTATGCAATTTGCAATAATAGATCGTTGCTAAAGTATTATAGCCCAAGCCAAAACAAATATCCAATATAACTAATTTATCTTTATGAGGCGCAAGCGTAAAGGCCGGAAGAATGTGTTTTTGAAGTGTTTCATTTAAAGCACCGTCATTTGTTGAATGATAGCATTCGTCAAATTCACTTGAATATAACGTTTGACTGCCGTCTTTGGTAGTAACTTTTTGTTTATATGGACGCAATGCCTCGTTATAGGGCATTGGTTAAATTAGGATACAAAGCAAGCTCTTTATTGTTCATGATGCCAATGCCTTTATCTAAAACATCTTTAGC
>JAFGWQ010000072.1 GCA_016937075.1 Campylobacterales bacterium
GGATAATTTAGATCCGGATGCGATATTGGATCTGGGTGGAAGCGGATATATTAGATACGAAACATTAGGCAGCGGGGATACTCAGAGATTAGTGGTCACATATTATGATATTCCTAAGTGCACGCTTTATTTACTGGGGGCATGCGTGACTAGTGCTGGTCACTATACATTTCAAGTAGTCCTATATAAAAATGGCGACATTCGGTTTCGCTATCCTACTACTTCACCGAGTAATACCGCAAATGGTTCAAGTGCCACTATCGGAGTACAGGAAAATTATTCGCCTTCTCATTATGATCAGTATTCATACAATACAACTTCTATCGATTTTACAAAAGATATATTGTATTCATATATCCCAAGCATATCAGTTTCCAAAACCTCTTGCGTTATATACGATCCTGTAAATAGTTCCACCAACCCAAAACGCATCCCGGGCAGCACTATAAGATATGCTATACAAGTAAGCAATTCTACCTATGGAACTGCTTCAAATGTATTTGCTACCGATACTGTGGATAGCAGTGCATTTGATACCACTACTATCAGATATCTGCAGATACAAGATGGAGCATGTGATTGCACCAGCGTAACAAGCGCAGACAATAATGGTCCCGGAGGTTCAGCAGATGGAGTAAACCCGGTGATCTTGGACTATGGGAGTATAACAGGGGTTGTGGGGGGTGTCCCTGTGCAAAAGTGTGGGTATTTTGAAGTGAATATCAAATAAGTCGAAGTTGTTTTGTCATGCCGTACTTGATACGGCATCCATGGATTCTCACGAATACTCCGTATTCTCAGAATGACGCGATTTGTCATCGCGAAGGCGATAGCTTGTGGTGATATTCATTCTTTTTTGTGGATTGCTTCTTCATTTCATTCCTCGCAATGACCGTCACCGCGAGCATAGCGTGGCAGTCCATATTTTATTTGTCACTTTTTTTCTCACAGAGAGTGCAAGCACAAGATAAAAGTAACCAAAAATCGTCATCCTCTCAAACCGCTAGGGCTTGTGTATGCACTACTGCCACAAGCCCTGTTTTTCGAGTGCTCGGATGACATTATTTTATAATAAATAAAGGAAAACTTTGTCATCGTATAATTAAAAGTGCTTGACACGGGGATCCAAAAAACAGAGATGCTGAACTAAATTCAGCATGACGATAAGTGGATTGCTTCACTTTGTTCGCAATGACAAAATTCTATCGGCTGCCCACCATCCAATAATCGCAAATACAGCTATCAAAAATGCCGGAGATAGGGGCTCGCCGCTTATTTTAGTCACAGCCGTCATAAGTGCAGGAGTGCTGCCTCCTACTATTCCTGCTGCGCTGCCAAGTATCACTGCAGTAAAAGAAGCTCTATAGTTATGAGTGGAGATAGCACTAACCGTTGCAGCAAAGATTGGAGCTTGGAAGGCGCATAAAAGCAAGGTCATAATCGATATAGCCGGTAATATAGCATACATATCTTGCGTAGTCATGAGTAGAAAAATAGGTATGATAGATGCAGCAGTAGCTATGGCACTTATACGCATGAGTCTTAGTGAGCCTACGCGGTCAGCGATGATAGCCATTATGGGAATAAATATAACCCCTAGCACAATAGAATAAGTATTGATATATGATGAGGTGGCTTTATCTAGCCCGGCGTAAAATTCGAGCCATACAGGCATATATACAAATAGAGTATAGTATAGCATCCAAATAGCCGATGCCAGAGCTAAAAAAAGCCAAAATTCACGTCGGTGATGTTTGAGAATTTTGAGTATCGGTATCTCTTTGGTCTTTGGAGCTATATAATTATCAGTTAGATGGCGGCGCAGATATACTCCAATCAGCGCAAGAGCCATACTGCTCCAAAACGGAATTCTCCAACCCCACTCCAACATAATATCTTCACCCAGATACCCCAACAATATACCGCAAAATCCTGCACCGATTGCCATGCCAAGTTTGGCACCTAATGAAACAAAAGAGCCGTATAGATTGGCATGGCCTTGCGGAGATTCTTCTACGAGATAGACTATGGAGCTGGCATATTCGCCTCCTACAGAGAAGCCTTGTATCATTCTAAGCCCCACCAATATGATCGGTGCCATGATACCTATCTCGGCATAAGTAGGCAAAAATCCTATGAGAAAAGTAGGCAATGCCATCATTACAAGAGAGCCGATAAGTGCATGTTTGCGGCCTATTTTATCGCCTATGTGGCCAAAAAATATAGCCCCTATAGGACGCATGACCATACCTGCTGCAAATGCACCAAAGGAGCCAAGAAGCGATAAAAACGGGTCAGTTGACGGAAAGAAAAGCTGACCCATGATGACTGCTAAAAATCCAATGAGAGCAAAATCATAATATTCTATCACATTTCCTATGATACCTGCAGCTATTATGCGCCATTTGGAAAGATGGATAAGCATTGGTCCCATTTCTAGTTAAAACCCTTGCGTGAAATCGAGTCCAAAATTCATATTTTGCATATTTGGGTCCATGTATCCACTTTGCACACTGCGGCTTCGCAGGTTCATAATATCCATTTTGGGATCTATGCCTTGAGGGCAAGCCAAAGTGCATTCTCCGCAAAGAGTACAATCCCACACTCCGTTTTGTTGAATAGCATCAATACTTGTTTTGCTATCACTGCCTATGGTTGTATACTTGTATACTCTGCTAAGGGCAAAAGGTCCTAAAAAGTTTTCATTAACCGCCATTACCGGACATGAAGCAAAGCAGCTATCGCACAATATACAATCGCTTTGAACCGTAACTTTGAGAAAATTTTCTACTATAACATCTCCATGTATGGCGGCACGAGAAGTTTCAAGAGTACTATGAGCCTTGCTTTTGTCAACTATGAGATCTCTTTTTACCTCATGGTAATTAAGCGGTTCGATATGATCTCCGTCCTTTGGCTTATAGCTGCAAGCTAATGTTGTTTTGCCGTTTACCATCACACTACAGCTGCCGCATACTCCTGAGCGGCAAATACCGTTAAAGACAAGAGTCGGGTCAATGGTAGTTTTGATCTTTATGAAATTTTCAAGTAGCGTAAGCCCTTCGAAGATCGGATAGTTCATATCAATGCTTTGAGGTTCTTTTCTTCTATCAAACCGTTTAATTGTTATCTTCATTTGACATCCTTGAATTGGGCACAAAGTACACCGTCTTCTTTCCAAAAGATACTGTGTGATTTGAAAGTATCATTAAGTCCAGGAAAATCTTCTCTAAAGTGAGAGCCTCTGCTTTCATTTCTATGTAGTGCACCGACTAAAAGCATCTCGGCAACTTCTAAGGCATTGCCAAATTCTATGAAGTCTATCAAATTTGTATTGAACTCTTTTGATTTATCGCTTATGCCCATGAATGTAAATTCACGCTGCATCTGCCGTAGAGCCGCAAGAACTCCTTTGAGCCCGGTATCATTTCTGATCACTCCAGCGTTGTGATATAAGATTTTTCCCAAAAATTCCCGTTTTTCATAAAAGTTGATCTGGTTTGTAAAGTTGCTGTATATTGCATTTATGAAGGCTTTATCTTTGGACAATTGGCTATTATCTTTGAGCACGTTTTTTGATTCATAATTTACGGCATTTTCACCTGCTGCAAGCCCCATGGAGATTATCTCCAAAAGAGAATTGCCTCCTAGTCGGTTAGCTCCGTGAATGTGGGCATTGGAGCATTCCCCGACGGCAAAACAGCCTTTTAGACCGCTTACTTGTAATTTTTGGTCAACCTCTATACCCCCCATAGTATAGTGAGCGACACTTTTGATAGGTATGAGATCGTTTGCCATATCTATATTTTCATGTATTTTGCAAAGTTTGAGTTCTTGAGGAAGCAGATGTGAGAGCTTCTCACTTCCTAGATGCCTGACATCCAAAAATACCTCTTTGTTTTGGTTCAATTCGTTTGAGATCGCGCGGCTGACTTCATCTCTAGGGAGCAACTCATCGACAAATCTAATCCCGTCACTATTTACAAGGTACCCGCCTTCTCCCCTGGCAGCTTCACTGATCAAAATTGAGGATTTTTTAAGAGCTGTCGGGTGAAATTGTACAAATTCCAGGTCGCTTGCGATCCCGCCGGCTCTAACCGTGGCAGCTATGCCATCGCCGCTGCTTCCAAAACCATTCGTAGTAAATCCGTGATATACTCCGCTATATCCGCCGGTTGCTACTATTACACTTTTGGCTCTGATCTCTTCTATATTTCCTGAGCCGATATCTAAAAAAGTCGCTCCGCTAACTTCTTTGGTCTCTTCATCTGCTATGAGATTGAGTAGATAACGGTTTGTTTGAAATTTTATATCGTTTTTGAGGCATTCATCATACAAGCCTTGAAGTATTTTTAGCCCCGTGTAATCCTCGGCATAATATGTTCTTTTATTGGTTGAGCCACCCATAAATCTATTTGCAAAATCTCCATTTTCATCCAAGCTAAATGGCACCCCAAGGTTTATGAGCCAATCAAGAGATGTTTTTGAACTTTTACACATGAGATCGATCATTATTGAAGAGCCCAAGCCTCTAGATGATCTTAGAGTGTCGTCTATGTGTATTTGTATATCTTCGCTGCTGCTTGCATTGAATCCGCCTTGCGCCATGCAAGTATTTGCATTTGTAGGAAGTGTTTTGGTGGCGACTATGACATCAGCACCAAGCTCTTTCGCTCTTAGTGCAGCACTTAGTCCGGCTCCGCCGCTGCCGATGATCAAAATATCCGTCGTCAATCTATCCCCTTTGTAAAAATTCCTCTATATTTTCCACTATACCTTCCACTAACTTAACCCTAGCTTCACGGCTTGCCCATGCGATATGCGGAGTAATGAAGAGCTTGTTTTTGTTTTTGATATTTAGTAGTGGATTATCATGTTCTATAGGTTCGATTTTTGTTACATCAAGCCCTGCAAAAATATTTTGAGAATCAATAGCATTTGCTAAATCATCTTCATTGATAATACCGCCACGGCCTAGATTGAGCAGTAATGCGCCGTCTTTTAAGAGAGGCAAGTTCGAACTGTTTATGAGGTTTACAGTATTTTCGTTAAGCGGAGAATGGATAGAGATTATGTCACAATTACTAAGCAATTCATCTAATTCCAAATGAGTATAATCACTGCAGTGTTTTGTGCCGCTTGTAGAATAATATGAGACATCTGAGCCAAATGCCGAGGCGATCTTTGCTACCTCTTTGCCTATGGAGCCAAGCCCTATTATTCCCCATTTTTTGCCTCTAATTTCACTAAAAGAGTGGGTAAGGTCTGTAAATAGATTTGAAGCACTCCATTTTTTGCTTTTAACCGCATCATCATAATAGCTCAGCTGTTCAAGCAGATAAAAAGCAATTGCAAAAGTGTGCTGAACGACACTATATGTCGAATATCCGCTGACATTCTTTACTTTTATTCCAAGCTCTTTGGCTGCATTTAGGTCTATATTATTCATTCCTGTTGCGGCTACGCATATGAGCTTGAGATTTTTACTTTGTGCCATGAACTCTTTATCGATCACTACTTTATTTGTGATGATTATGTCGGCATCTTTTATTCGATCAAGTGTTTGGTTTTCATTTGTAGTTTCAAAGATCGTCAGTGTGCCAAATGTTTTGATAGGTTCGATATCTATATCAACGCCTAAGGTTTTGGCGTCCAAAAGTACTATTTTCATGATCTCTTCTTTGTAGATACTTTTTTATATTTTCGTCATGCCGTACTTGATACGGCATCTATGGATTCCAAATCAAGTTTGGAATGACATCATTTAGTTTTTATCTATCCTTCATTTCTCCAACGATAGCCAGAGCCTGAGCCTTTGCTTTTTCTACTTCATCTAGCACAAGCGCTACAGCCATTCTGCGGCCAATATGTGATTCCGGTTTTCCAAAAACACGCACAAAACTATTGGCACTAAATGCACTGTTTGGCACTTCGATAACAGGACCGTGGCTTTCGTTTGATGCTTTGTACGCTGCACTTGCTCCTGCTCCGTGGAATGTATATTCAAGAGGCAATCCCAATACCGCTCTTATGTGCAGGGCAAATTCGCTTTGACTTTGAGTAATAAGTGTGACCATGCCGGTATCATGCGGGCGTGGGCTAAGTTCAGAGAAATATACCTCTTCGCCTTTAACAAAAAACTCTACCCCGAAGATCCCTCTGCCGCCTAGTCCGTCAGTGACAGCTTTGGCAATATTTTGAGCTTTAAGCAGAGCTTCACTACTCATCGCCATCGGTTGCCATGAGAGTATATAATCCCCGTCTTTTTGGACATGGCCAATCGGTTCGCAAAAAACAGTTCCTGTCTCGTTTCTAGCTGTCAGCAGTGTGATCTCATAGTCAAAGGGTACAAATTCTTCAACTATCAGTTCACTCGCATCTCCTCTAGCTTCTTTTGCTATCTCCCATGAACGTTCTATATCATTTGGAGTTTTGGCGATACTTTGACCGTGACCCGAGCTGCTCATTACCGGCTTGATGACACAAGGGAACCCCATCGCGTCTGCTGCAACTTGGAGTTCTTCGAGAGTTTTGACAAATCTATAATTACTGGTTTTTAGTCCTAGAGTTTCAGCAGCGAACACACGAATATTTTTGCGGTTCATGGTTTTGTTTACCGCTTCAGCATTTGGGATGACATGAAAGCCTCTTTTTTCTGCCTCAAAAAGCGCATCTATACTGATGGCTTCTACTTCCGGTAATATATATGTAGGTTTTTCTTTTTCTATGATAGCTAGGACGGCTTCTTTGTCTTGCATATTAACTGCGTAGCTTCTGTTGGCTACTAGATGCGCAGGTGCATTTTCATATTTGTCTACAGCAACTACTTCGAGCCCAAGTCTTTGAGCTTCAATGGCTACTTCTTTGCCAAGTTCTCCTGAGCCTAAAAGCATAATTTTTATAGCATTTGATTGTAATGGTGCAGTGAATTGCATAGGAGTTTCCTTAGGTAATATAATCTTAAGATTGTATCAAAAAGTTTATGAAAAGCAGAAATAGTTAGATATATGATATGTGTTATTATGAAGAGCACATAGGTGCGAGAGCCCGCTGCTGAAGTGAATATAGCGTTAGCGTAGGCAAGATGGGCTATGCCCATTTGCCGTACCATAAATAAAAGATTAGAGTCTTGACTCGTATCTTCTAAGCATGTAGATTTTTTTAAGAATTTTCTTGCGAGTAGCAATTTTTTCTTTTTTGCGCTTTTCAGTTTCAGTTTCGTGATACTGTCTAGCTCTTGCTTCTGTGACGATAAGGTTTCTGTCACATTGTCTTTTGAATTTGCGGTAAGCATCATCAAAAGAATCTCTTGAATTAACAATAATTCCTGGCATAAAAAATCACCCCCTTTCTTTTATAGATTAACGCCAACAGAGCAAAGCTCCTTTTGGCTACGCTAGCCGCTGTGGCACTAAAGCTTCGGCTTGCGCCTCAGAAATAGCCAACGCCAAGCAAAGCTTCATCCTTGGTTCAAAAAATCATTTTGGATTAGCTTTTGCGTTTTAATTTTTGGATTATACCGAAAAAAGTTTAGAGTTTGTTTATCGGTATTTTTAGACGATAAGGTGTATAAAATTTGCTATAATATTCCAAGAGCAAAAACAAAGGCAATTTATGCAAAAAGTATTTCGTCATTGTGGCAGTATGGACAAGAGATGTTATGAAAAGTATCATTTGAGCGAAGATATACTCATGGAGCATGCCGCACTTGGTATGGAGCGAATTATACGCGAGAAATTTAGTGCCGGCAGCAGCGTGCTTATAGTAGTAGGCAAGGGCAATAATGGAGGCGATGGCATCGCACTCGCTAGACTTCTTTGCTGTGATTATGCAGTTAGACTACATATTCCATTTGAAGTCAAAAGCGAGATGGCACAGCTTCAATTAGTTAGAGCACTAGCTCTAGGTATAGAGACCACCCACAACTTATACGACGCCGATGTGATAGTAGATGCCCTTTTGGGTTCAGGTGTGGAGGGTGAACTTGGCAGTGAAATATTGGAATTGATAGCACAGTTAAATGCCTTAAATGGATACAAGATAGCATGTGATATACCTACAGGCATCGGTATAGACGGGCAGGTTTTGACAAATGCTTTTGCTGCTGATATAACTGTGACCATGGGGGCATATAAAGAAGCATTGTTTTTAGATGAAGCAAAAGATTTTGTAGGAAAAATCGTACGAGTAGATCTGGGATTGCCGGCATCTTTCTATGAAGATGAAAGCGATATGTATGTATTGGAAAAAAGTGACCTATCTTTGCCGCTACGCAAAAAACTTTCTACCCACAAAGGCTCATTTGGCCATGCAGCTATCTTTTGCGGAGAGAAAGAGGGGGCATCTGTGATATCCGGAGAGGCAGCGCTTCGGTTTGGAGCAGGACTTGTTACTTTGGTGATGCAGCAAAAATATTTTATTCCACCGTATTTGATGCATAGCTCTACATTGCCCAAAAATACTACAGCCATAGCTCTTGGCATGGGACTAGGCCATGATTTTGAAGAGAGTTTTTTGGATAAATTTGTACTTAACAACTCATTGCCGCTAGTGCTTGATGCGGATGCGTTTTATTCATCTAGGCTTTTGTCCTTACTTACACAAAACGGCCGCTCTATTGTACTGACTCCACACCCAAAAGAGTTTACGGTAATGTGGAAAATTTTAACCGAAGAAGAGATAACCGTGTCCGATCTTCAATCATATCGTTTTGAATATGCCAAAAGATTTACCTATTTATATCCTAATGCAGTATTGTTGCTCAAGGGTGCCAATACTCTTATAGCTCACAAAGGATATGTATATATCAATCCTCTAGGATGTTCAAATCTCAGCAAGGGTGGAAGCGGAGATGTACTTAGCGGTCTTATCGTAGCTCTTTTGGCTCAAAATTATACGCCTTTGGATGCCGCCGTGCAGGGTTCTTTGGCACTCGTGACAGCAGCGAAGAGATATGACGGAGCCAATTATGCAATGACAAGTATGGATCTGATAAATAATTTGGCGTATTTGGAAAGCTTTTAAAAGCATATTGTCATAATCAATTTTTTGTGTCATAACAACATCATTGCAAAAGGTGTAGGGTGGGTTTGCTAACCAACCGTTTGTATCATATTGGTGCGTTGGTAAACGCACTCTTGTATTGTGATGATTAGTACTATCTGCGTTTTCACAAAGAGAGTGCAAGTACAAAAAGCAAGTTAACAAGAAAGACACCATAAAGAGCTGTACCAATAAAATTTAAGTAGGAATATTTTATTTACATAATTTTTGCTACAATGCGACCTATGAAAAAAATAGCAGTTTTATTTAGCGGCAAAGGTACTAATTTTGCCCATTTAGCCAAGACATTTCAAGGTGATATAGAGATAGCCCTAGCCATTACTAACAATCCAAATGCCGGTGGCATAGAGGTCGCCAAGACTCACGATATACCGCTAGAGATCATAGATTCTTTACCGTTTCAAACTAGAGAAGCATTTGATGAGGTTCTGGTGAAAGCTATCCAAAAAGCAGGTGTGGATCTAGTGGTATTGGCTGGATTTATGCGCATATTGACGCCTGTTTTTACAGACAATGTCAAAGCTATCAATCTGCACCCGTCACTTCTGCCAAGACATAAAGGCGTTGAAGCTATCAGGCGCAGTTTTGAGGATGAATATCTCGAGGGTGGCGTGAGTGTGCATTGGGTGAGTGGCGAGCTTGACGGCGGAGAGATAATAGTCCAAAAAACCATCTCAAAATCCGGGCTTGATTTTGAAGCATATGACAAGATTGTTAGGAGATTGGAAAAAGAAGTATTAAGCGATGCCATAAGAGTAGTTTTAAGTTAGGTGTGTTATAACTTACATAAATAAAGTGTACAAAACAAAGGAATAATAATTATGAGCGATATATTACGCATAGGCAAATATGAATTTAACAGCCGCCTCATAGTAGGGAGTGGCAAATATGATAGTTTTCAAACGACTCTTGATGCAACACTAGCTAGCGGAAGTGAACTTATCACCGTAGCGGTTAGAAGAGTGAATATCACTAATCCTGGGGAAGAAAACTTAATGACATACTTCAAAGATACGAATGTCAAGTTCCTACCTAATTCTGCCGGATGTACAACTGCCGAAGAAGCCATCACTCTTTTTAGATTGACTAGAGAAGCTACGGGCATTGATCTCATTAAACTAGAAGTTATCGGAGATACCGCCAAAACTCTTTATCCCGATGTCCTAGAAACGATAAAAGCTTGTGAAGTGTTGAGCAAAGATGGATTTACTATCATGGCATATACCAGTGATGATCCTATCATGGCAAAACGCCTCGAAGACGCAGGTGCGCACGCCGTGATGCCTTTAGCTGCACCTATCGGCTCAGGTCTTGGCATTCAAAATAAATTCAATATCCACTTCATCCGTGAAGCGTTGAGTGTGCCTGTCATCGTGGATGCCGGTATCGGATGTGCGAGTGACGCGGCAGTGGCTATGGAGCTGGGAGCTGATGGAGTACTTACTAATACCGCTATTGCACAGGCA
>JAFGWQ010000073.1 GCA_016937075.1 Campylobacterales bacterium
ATGAGGTGCAAGCGTAAAGGCCGGAAGAATGTGTTTTTGAAGTGTTTCATTTAAAGCACCGTCATTTGTTGAATGATAGCATTCGTCAAATTCGCTTGAATATAACGTTTGACTGCCGTCTTTGGTAATAACTTTTTGTTTATATGGACGCAATGCCTCTTTATTGGGCATTGGTTAAATTAGGATACAAAGCAAGCTCTTTATTGTTCATGATGCCAATGCCTTTATCTAAAACATCTTTAGCAATTTCTTGAGCTTCTTTTAGTGAATGCATCTTGTATGTGCCGCATTGATAAATATTAAGTTCAGGGATGTCTGCTTCTGAGATTACATCTAGTACATCTTGCATGGATTTACTCCAAGCTTTTACGACCTTTTTTTTCTTTGGAGAACCAAGTAAAGACATATAAAAACCGGTACGACACCCCATAGGAGATATATCTATGATCTCTACTTTTTTGCTATTGAGATGATCTCTCATAAATCCTGCAAAAAGATGCTCCAACGTATGAATACCTTTTTCGCTCATGATCTCTACATTTGGCTTACAAAAACGGAGATCATAAACAGTGATAGTATCACCGCTTGGAGATTTCATCTTTTTAGCTACCCTTACAGCAGGCGCTGTCATTTTAGTATGGTCGACTGAAAAACTGTCAAGAAGTGGCATGTATTATACTCTTGCCTCTTCTCTTCTTTGTAGATATTCCCATTTTGCATCTACTCTTTTTTGCCACTCTTCTAATATATGAGCATTTTCAGCCTTGAATAGATGCTTGAATCTACCTTGTGCTGCAAGATAATCTTTGACAGGCAATACATTTTTTGGTCTATATGTTATGTTTAGCTCGGTTCCATCGATGATCTCATACAATGGGAAAACCAAAGAATCAGTTGCTAGGTCAGAAATATTGATTGTATCTTTTGGATCAAATTTCCATTCTGTTGTACATGCACTCATAGCATTAACATAACATGGTCCTTCTGTTTGAAGAGCTTTTTGGAAACTCTGAGCCATATTTTTCCATTTATTTGGAGCAACTTGAGCCACATATGGTGCACCGTGAGCCGCCATAATAGCTACAATATCTTTTTTATTTCGTTTTTCACCATAGCTTACACGACCGGCAGGCGCTGTTGTAGCACTAGCACCGATAGGTGTTGAAGAACTTCTTTGTCCGCCGGTATTGGCATAAACTTCATTATCTAAACAAATATAAGTAAAGTCATGACCTCTTTCTACAGCTCCGCTAAGCCATTGGAAACCGATATCATAAGTAGACCCGTCCCCTCCAAATGCTACAAATTTTACAGGGGCATCAGGATTTTTGAGTGTACCTTTGCGTTTACGCGCTTTATACATAGCTTCAGCTCCTGCAGCAGCAGTAGCAGCATTTTCAAACCCGATATGAATCCAAGATGTATCCCATGATGTATATGGATAAACTGCAGTAGAAACTTCCAAACAGCCCGTATTTGTAGCGATAACCAAATTGTCATCACTGCAGTTCATAAGTTCTCTTACGATCATAGAGTGGGCACAACCTGGACAAAGGAGGTGAGCTCCTTCAAATCTTTCATTAGCTGTGGAAAATTCTTTTAAATTTTTAATTGATGTAATTGCCATTATTTGCCTCCTCTTGTTTCAAAAAATCCGAGTTTTGGTCCTCTAAGACCAATAAATTGTTGTATCGGTGTTGTGATTTTTCCAGCATCTGCGTTGGCTTTTAGTTCTCTAAAAATAGCTTTGATGTCAACGATAGCCAAATCTCTTCCGCCAAGCCCATAGATATAATTGGTTACAAGAGGTCTATCTGAAGTAGCATATACTGCAGCACTAACTTCATTGAACAACATACCTAGTGCCCCACCAGGACACGATCTATCCATAGCTCCGATTGCTTTACAATTTTCCAAAGCATCTCTTATGGCATCAAAAGGGAAAGGCCTGATCACTCTTGGACCTACTACGCCGGCTTTAATACCCTCTTCATCTCGTAATTGTTGCGCAGCAACTCTAGCGCTCTCAACGGTAGTACCAAGAGCCACAATAATAACTTCTGCATCTTCTGTCATATATGATTCTACTCGTTTGTATTTTCTGCCACTTACTTTTTCAAATTCTGCAAATACAGACTCAATTACAGGTCTAGCATCCATAAGGGCTTTATGTTGTCTGGCTTTATGTTCGAAGTGCCAATCCTCTTCTGTTTGTGCCCCATGAGTAACAGGTCTTGAAAAGTCAAGCAAATCATCAACAGGTTTATAATCGCCAATAAATTTATAAGCATCGTCATCACTCAAAGGTTTGACGTTTTGAGCAGTGTGAGATGTAACAAAACCATCTTGATGCACCATAACAGGCAAACGAATATCCTGATGTTCACCGACTCTAAAGGCACACAAATTCATATCATACACTTCTTGCGCATTGAATGCATCCATTTGTACCCAGCCGCTATCACGGCCCAGATACATATCTGAGTGGTCACCTCTAACATTGAGAGGAGCAGCTAATGCACGGTTTGCCACATTCAATACTATAGGAAGTCTCATACCGCTTGCTTGATAAAGTACTTCGACCATAAGAGCAAAACCTTGTGAAGATGTAGCAGTAGCTACTCTTCCGCCCGCAGCTGCTGCAGCCACACATCCACTCATAGCGGCGTGTTCAGATTCTACCATTACAAATTCGCCATCTATGTATCCATCCGCCATAAAACTCGCATATCCTTCAACGATAGGAGTTGAAGGAGTTATGGGATACGCAGCAACTACGTCAATTTGCGCCTGTCTCATCGCTTGAGCTGCAGCATAATTACCGTCCCATACTTCTACTTCTTGTAATTCTATTTTTTCAGCCATGAATATCCTTCTTTTACTTTTCTTTTTTTTCTTTTACTGGCCATTGAGCAATTGCATCATCGCTACTTAATGCTTCGCCAAACATTAATAAAGATTTTGGATTCGTAGGACATACTTCTACACAAACTCCGCAGCCTTTACAGTGATCATAGTCAAT
>JAFGWQ010000074.1 GCA_016937075.1 Campylobacterales bacterium
ACAATTTACAATTTATTATAACGTATTTAGAATAATATCTTATTTTAAATACCGTTTTTGAATTTTAATATGATATTTTAACATTCATTTAACAATTTTAACATCATTTTAACAATAAATCATTATAGTTTCTTATTAAAACTACACAAAGGTTTGGATATATGAATTATATTGAGTTATTTGCTATTTTAGGTACTGCATTTATGATAGGATTTGGACATTGCATAGGAATGTGTGGAGGAATAGTTGTAGCATATAGTACGGCAAAAATAGATGAAAAAACATCTTGGGCCAGACAGAGCTTTTCTCACTTAGCATATAATTTTGGCAGGATCACGACCTATACTGTTATGGGCGCAGCATTTGGGCTCCTGGGTAAAACTTTTGCATTTACAATGACAACAAAAGGAATACTATTCGTTGTAACCGGAATACTTATGTTATTGGCAGGATTTTCTATAATCGGAGGAGGCAAATTTCTAAATTCTCCAAATTTGTCTATATCAAAGCAAGGATGGTTTCAAAAATCTTTTAAAGCATTGCTTGCCAGCAAAACACTATCTAGTTTTTATATGCTCGGGATTCTAAATGGCCTTATCCCATGCGGTCCGGTATATGCTTTTGCTATCGTAGCGGCAAGTACGGCCAGTCCTCTTTATGGAGCAATGGTTATGTTTGTTTTTGGATTAGGGACGATGCCGGCTCTTTTGTTTTTGGGCTCATTGGCAAAACTGCTCCAAAAGGGCGGCTGGAGAACAACTATGACGAAAATTGGAGCTATAATGATAATGCTTTATGGTGCATGGACTCTATTTAAAGGATATAATTTTATTTCTCATCCGGAAATGATGGGACAAAAAATGGAAAAAATGCAACAACAATATCACATACCACAATTTATGAAACATTTATAAGAGATGGATTTTACAAGCAGTGCACTAAGCACTGTTTGCAATTTGAAGTTTTTTTTAAATTGGAATTGTGAAATATGATTTGCAAAAGATTGATACTGATTGCATCAATTCTATTACATAATCATGGTTAAATTAAAGTTTTGGACCTGCCGAAGCATAATCAAATTCATTTCCATTATCATCATAACGATGGAAATTTTCCGTAAACATGACAGCTAGGTTACGCAGCATAGCATCATACTCTTCTTTGTTATCCCATGTATTGCGAGGATTTAGCACAGCAGTGTCTACTCCTGGCAATTCTTTTGGTATAGCAAGATCGAAAATATCCAATGAATCAAATTCTGCTTTTAATATATTACCGCTCAAAATAGCATCAATACAAGCTCTTGTATTTTTAATACTCATTCTTTTGCCTACACCATATGATCCACCCGTCCAGCCGGTATTCAAAAGATAAACATTTACGCCATGTGCATCAATTTTTTCACCAAGGAGTTTGGCGTATCTAGTAGGATGAAGTGGCAAAAATGCCTCTCCAAAACAGGCTGAAAATGTAGCGACAGGCTGTTTAATACCTATTTCGGTACCAGCTACTTTGGCGGTATAGCCGCTTAAAAAATAATACATTGCCTGCTCTTTGGTAAGCTTACTAACAGGAGGCAATACTCCAAATGCATCGGCAGTTAAAAAGATTATGTTAGCAGGATGTCCTGCTTGGAGATTTTCTTGATAATTATCTATATGTTCAATAGGATAAGAGACCCTCGTATTTTCGGTTTTGCTGTCATCGCCATAGTCGATTATTCCGCTATTGTCGCATACTACGTTTTCCAAAAGAGCATTTTTACGTATCGCAGCATAGATCTCAGGTTCACTTGACGGATCTAGATTGATGACTTTTGCATAACATCCGCCCTCAAAATTAAACACACCGTTTTCATCCCATCCATGCTCATCATCGCCGATCAGTGCACGATGAGGATCGGTGGACAATGTTGTTTTGCCTGTACCGGAAAGTCCAAAAAATAGACATACATCTCCATCTTTACCGACATTTGCAGAGCAATGCATAGGCAATTTGCCTTCCAAAGGAAGCCAATAGTTCATCATTGAAAATATGCCTTTTTTCATCTCTCCGCCATACCAAGTACCGCCGATTATTGACATATTGTCTTCTATATTAAATATCACAAAAACATCAGAATTTAATCCATGTTCTTTATATTTTTCATTGACGGTTTTACAAGCATTCAATACAACAAAATCCGGTTCAAAATCTTCCAATTCAGCTTCTGTCGGACGAATAAACATATTTTTAACAAAATGTGCTTGCCATGCTACTTCTGAAATAAATCTGATTTTTTTACGGCTTTGCAGGCTTGCTCCTGCATAAACATCCATTACATAGATAGATTTATTTGAGAGCTGTTCCTTGCTAAGCTCAAGCAACTCATCATAAATCTCTTTTTTGATTGGTTTATTAATATCCCCCCATGCAATTTCATACTCTGATGGCGGTTGTTTGACAAAATATTTGTCTTTCGGGCTTCTGCCTGTAAAAATACCTGTATCGCACATAGCAGTACCGTTATTGGAAAGTTTGCACTCCAATTGATTGACTTCATGTGTTTGCAATGTATCATAATCTAAATTATAATATACATTTTGAATATCTTTTAGCCCTAATTTTTCAAGTCCCTTGGGTAACTTGGTGTCCATATTTTCCTCTTTTTAAAAAATCAAAAAGAAGTAAAAGTTAAAAAATATCTTTTACTTCAAACTCTATCTTAACATACCGACTAATTAATATTTTACTATTCCAAAGAAGCCAAAAGTTGGCCATCTTGAACTGCATCATTCAATGCAACATCAATAGAAGCA
Source organism: Campylobacterales bacterium (assembly GCA_016937075.1). Classification (GTDB taxonomy): domain Bacteria; phylum Campylobacterota; class Campylobacteria; order Campylobacterales; family Sulfurovaceae; genus BN30871. The sequence continues at coordinate 2,799 of JAFGWQ010000074.1, forward strand.
ATTACACCGTCTTTTGGAGCAAGGATATCGATTTCCATTTTCATAGCTTCGAGTATCATTATTTTTTGTCCTTCAGTTACGCTATCGCCAACTTTAACTAAAATTTGCCATACATTACCCGGTGTTTGAGAATTTATCTTCACACTACCGGCAGCATTGCCGCCTGAGCTTGCTGCAGGAACAGTGCTACTCTCTTTTGAAACTTCCTTGATCTGGATATCAGCATCGCCCTCTGCTACTTGCACACTATATTTTTTACCATCAACCATTACGGTATAATTGCCACTCATCTCTCCTCCTTGTGTAGTTGTATATTTACCTTTTCTGACCATTAACGGTCCTTCGCCTTTGAGGAAGGCTATGCCTTTTTTATCACACGATGCTGCTATAAATATATTTTCATCTGTTGTTTTTAAGCCCTCTTCTTCAAGCACATTTGTCCAATATGCAATCGATTTGGTTTCGTCTTGCTCTGCTATATCCAA
>JAFGWQ010000075.1 GCA_016937075.1 Campylobacterales bacterium
AAGGAATAATATGTGTGCCATTGTAGGAATTTATGGATCAGAAGACGCGGCAAAAAATGCTTATTACGCACTTTTTTCTATGCAACATCGCGGGCAGGAATCAAGCGGGATCAGTGCTGCTGACGGTAAAAAAATCAATTTAGTCAAAAAAAGAGGACTAGTAACCGATGTTTTTGATGAAGAAGCATTCAAAATACTCGGTGGCACTTGTTGTGCTATCGGGCACAACCGTTACTCAACAGCAGGAAGTGACTCTATATTTGATGCTCAGCCTGTTTTTGCAAGATATAAATTAGGTGAAATTTCTGTAGCCCACAATGGTAATTTAGTAAATAAAAACGAAGTAAGAAGCGAACTTATCGCCAAAGGTGCTATATTTCAAACGGGTATGGATACGGAAAATATAGTTTATCTGATCGCCAAGAGTCAAAAAGATAAACTAGTTGACCGTATTAAAGATATGCTTACTAGAATTGAGGGTGCATATTGCCTAGTAATTCAGAGTCGCTCAAAGATGTTTGTTATTCGCGATAGATTCGGTATCCGCCCTCTTAGTCTTGGCAGACTTCCTGACGGGGGATGGATAGTAGCTAGTGAAACATGTGCTTTTGATCTACTTGGTGCGGCATTTATAAGAGATGTTCGCCCGGGAGAGATGCTTATATTTGACAAAAACAATAAAGAGCCTATATCTGAGCAAGTTTTTGAACCTGATTTTCATCCTTGTGCATTTGAATATATATATTTTGCTAGGCCTGATTCTATTATTGACGGTACAAATGTATATGAGTCAAGACTTACAATGGGAAAACGTCTCGCTTATGAACAACCAGCAGATGTAGATCTAGTACTTCCTGTTCCAGATAGCGGGGTAGCGGCTGCTAGAGGATACGCCGAGGGGCTTGGTGCGCCTTTTGAGATGGCGATAGTAAGAAATCACTATGTCGGTAGAACATTCATAGAACCGACTCAAGAGATAAGAGACCTCAAGGTCAAACTAAAACTCTCGCCTATTTCAAGCCTCATTAAAGGCAAAAAAATAGCCATTATAGATGATTCCTTGGTTAGAGGTACAACTTCTAAGCAAATTGTCAAAATGTTAAAAGATGCAGGTGCCAGTGAAGTACATATGCGTATCGCAGCACCTGAAATTAAATTTCCTTGTCGATATGGCATAGATACTCCTACACAAACCGAACTAATTTCGGCAAAATATACTCCAGAAGAAATTGCACAACAAATCGGTGCAGATTCTTTAGGGTTCTTATCCATAGAAGGACTTACGGAGTCACTCGGAAACGAACGCAAATACTCTTTGGTTAGTTTTGATGGAAATTACTTCGCTGGAGGAAGTGCGCAAAGCCCAGGATGTAATGATTTGGATCTATAATAAGTGAAGTTAAAAACTCTACCTACGTTTGGCCGCTATTTAAAAGCAAAGTTTGGCGCAAAAGTGGCAAAGATTCCTGTTGGCCTTAGCGGATTTACATGTCCAAATATAGACGGTACGGTAGCAAAGGGTGGTTGCACATTTTGTCTAAATGAGTCATTCAGCCCAAATCTTGCCAAAGATGCAAAAATATTACTAAATATACAAAGCAAAACGAATCCGCTTTTAGAACAGCAGCTTCGCGAACTTGACTTGCAAATCCTAACTACTCAAAAAACATTGAAACAACAAGGTGTGAAGAAATTTCTGGTCTATTTTCAAGCATTTACCAATACTTATGCACCGTTTGAAACTCTGAAAACGCTTTATGATAAAGCACTTAGCTATCCTGATGTAATAGGGTTAAGCATAGGAACAAGAAGTGACAGCGTAACAGATGAAGTTCTTGATTACTTGGCCCAGCTTAGTAAAACCAAAGAGATATGGATAGAATTTGGAGTCCAATCCGTATTTGACGAAACTCTAGAAAAGATCAACCGCGGCCATGATGCTGCCAATGCCAAAGAAGCAATACTAAAAGCGAAGACAAAGGGTTTAAATGTTTGTGCCCATCTTATTTTTGGCTTACCCGGCGAAAATCAAGAGATGATGTTAACTACCGCGAGAGAGGTTTACAATTGGGGTGTAGATGCTGTCAAATATCACCCTTTATATGTAGTAAAAAACACTCTTTTGGCAAATCAATACAAAGCCGGAGAATTTATACCAATAACAAAAGAGGAGTATGCTGCTGTACTCATAAAAGCTCTTGAGATCAAACCGCCTCATATACTCATTCAAAGAATGACTGCCGGCATATCGGACGATACTTTGTTGGCTCCTGAGTGGTGTGGATGGAGTAAAAATGCTATGGTTGCATATTTGAATAAAACACTATACCAAGCTGGCTGGAAGATATAATTATCTTTCCCTGCTAGCTTTTTCTTCTATGCCGCTCATGCCAAATCTCCTAGCAAGCTCTTGTTTGACCCTGTCAGGCGATATCTCTCTATAGCCCAATCCTACAAGCGCATGATACAATAGATCAGCAGCTTCGTATATAACTTGCTCATCACTTTCATCTGCAATTGCTATGCATAGCTCTTTGGCTTCTTCTATGATTTTTTCTTGGAGTAAAGCAGGGCTATCTAAGAGCATTTTTGTCCAAGACTTTTTATTGCTACCTGATTTTCTCTCTAAGATGGTGTGATAAAGAGTATCAACTACACCGTATAGCGCATTGATATCTATTTCTTGATCCAGTATGATCTTTTCTTGTGTGATTGATGTAAAAAAGCAACTTTTGCGGCCTGTATGGCAAGCTACTCCGTTTTGTTTGACTTTGAGCAATATCGTATCATTGTCACAATCAAGCAATATGTCGACTATCTCTTGTGTATGATTGGAGCTTTCACCCTTTTTCCAAATGCGTTGTTTGCTGCGGCTGAAATAATGCGCAAATCCTGTGCTTTTGGTGAGCTCATATGCTTCTTCGTTCATATACGCCAACATCAGTACTTCATTGGTACCAGCCTCTTGGACAATCGCCGGTATTAGCTCTATTTTATTCCAATCAATATTCATAAATCCTCTATTGTTGTGTACTTATTTGTTGCTGTTTGTTATTTTTCATATCTACCCATATATTTGGCACCGCTCCGCCGGGAGTTAAGAATATTTGAGCATTTTTGTTTTCTTTGAGTGCTTCATTAAACTTGCCTTGAACTTTTATCTGCTCCATTTGAACCAATTGAGGGGAAAGTGAGCTTGCTATAACTTTATTTGCATTTGCTTGTGCTTCAGCTTCTATAGTGATCTTATCAGCCAACTGTTTTGCTTGCTCTTTTTGCTGTTCTGCTATGGTTACTTCTTGTTTGGCTATCTGAACTCTTTCTATCTGATCTTTGATTTTGACCGGAAGATCAATATTTCTAAGCTCCACTGACGAGATAAGAACAGGTGCACCTTGCAAACTATCTATTTTTGCTGTAATTTTAGCTTGGATAGATTTAGCTATCTCATTTCTCATCTCAGGGAGCTGTTCTGCAGGATATTGCCCCACTACATCTCGTACTACTTCTCTGACTTTGGAATTTATGATCTTTTCTTCCCAACTTGATCCCCATTTTTCTATAGTTTCAGGAGCAGTAGCAGCTCTAAGTTGATATTGTACGGCTATATCAATAGCAACGGTCAATCCTCTTTTATCAAGCACTTGAATAGATGGATTTATCTTTACGCCGCCCTCGAATCCATCCGAGCTTGAACCGTATTTTGTAGCCATGTTTTCGCCGACTGAGGAAGTCTCTTTATCACTATATGTAATAAGTCTTATTTTTGTATTTACAGGAATGATTTGCTCAAACATAGGTATATAAAAATGCAACCCCGGATTTAGAGGTTCCGGACTAAATTTACCAAATGTTACTTTGATTCCAACCTCGCCTGAATTTATGACAGTAAAAGGCCTAAATAACACAAGCAGTACTATTAAAGCACCTGCTACTATAGCCCATACCGGGATTTGTTTACCATCCCAAAAAGGGTTTTGCGGTAAATTAAATCCACCATTATTATTATTGGAACTATTGCCTGATTCCGGCTTTTTCTTTTTAAAATAATCATTCATATCTGCTGGCATAAGTTAATTTTCCCTTTTTAAATATAAGTAAGATAATGTTCAAAGTCCGGATTTCTACCAAAAACTATATCAAAATATGCTGATTGTAATCTTTCTGTCATTTCGCCTCTGGCACCATTGCCAATAACTCTTGCATCAATAAGGCGAACAGGTGTTATCTCTGCTGCAGTTCCTGTCAAAAATGCTTCATCAGCTACATAAACTTCTTCTCTTGAAATTCTGCGTCGTTTGACTTTGATTCCCATTTTTTTAGCCATTTCGATTACCGTTTTTTGTGTAATTGATGCTAACGAATTATCGTTTGGAGGAGAAATAAGCACACCGTCTTTGACCATAAAAAATGCTGCCCCGCTAGCCTCGGCTACGTAACCTTGATCGTCAAGAAGCAACGCCTCTTCATAACCGCAATCAATCGCTTCAAATTTTGCCATTTGGCTATTTAGATAATTCGCGGTTGCTTTTGCTTTACCCATGCTAGATGTATTTGAAGGACGATTCATAGATACGATTTTAAGCTTGATACCTTTTTTCATCCCCTCTTCGCCTAGATATGCCCCCCACTCCCAAGCGGCAATTGCTGTAGTAACAGGAGCGTCTTTATGATAAACACCCATTACGCCATAACCCAAAAATGCAAATGGTCTGATATAAACATTGTCCCCTGTAAACTCATTTTTGCGAAGAAGTTCTACTTGTGCATCGTTTAACTCTTGTACAGTGTATGGAATATTAAGATGTGTCATTTTGGCAGATTCGAGTAATCTTTTTGTGTGATCATTTAGACGAAAAATGGCATAACCTTTAGCAGTTTTATAAGCCTTTGTTCCTTCAATTACCCCATTACCGTAATGAAGGGTATGAGATAATACATGCGTAGTAGCTTCATGCCAAGGCTTAAATTCACCATTCATCCAAATATATTTTGCTTCATTCATATCGTGCTCCCAAAAATGTTTCTTTAAATTAGGGCGATTATACCCAAAACATAGTTAAACATTGTGATACTTTTAATTACACTTGGATATAATAAGATTAAATTAATACTCATTTTTGGCAATGCTAAAAATTGAGTCTCCGGCGTGATGGTCCTCACAGCCGATCGCTTTGAAATATTAATATGGAGGTTTGATGTGGCATTAATCAAAGAAGCCAAACTTTTTTTAGGCTCTAATGTAGAACATAAAAACAATTATACAGAACAAAAGAATCCTTTTAGCAAAGAGACGGTTTCAAAAGCTCCGATTTGTGACGCTTTTGATGCACAAAAAGCATTACAAATTGCTCTTAATGCAGCCAAGATAGCCAAAGACACTCCTCTGTATCAACGTATAGCATGGCTAAATGATGTAGCAGATAAACTTGACCAACAAAGAGAAGAGTTTGCTATGATGATCACTCATGAAGTAGCAAAACCTATACATTTTTCTCGTATAGAAGCTAGCAGATGCAGTGAGACTATTCGGCTCACGGCAATGGCTCTAGCCAATTTTGGCGGAGAGACGATACCTACAGATATCATGCCGAGCGGACGCAAAACATTGTCATATTTCAAAAGGGTTCCGTGCGGAGTCGTAGTTTGTATCACTCCATTTAACTTCCCGCTCAATCTGATAGCTCACAAATTAGCTCCTGCTTTAGGAGCCGGCAATTGCGTGGTACTTAAACCCACACCCGAAGCTCCCGCATGTGCATCAATGCTGGCTGAGCTTTTTATAAATTCGAAATACGCGGTCAAAGATGCCTTGAGTGTAGTGTACGGAGATGCTGAAGTAGGTTCTGCATTGGTTAAAAGCCCGATTCCTAGAGTAGTGAGTTTTACTGGATCTGTAGGAGTAGGTCGCATCATATCCAATAATGCGGGGATTAAAAAAATAGCCTTAGAACTTGGTGGAAATGCTGCAACTTTTATAGATAAAAGTGCTGATATAGTCACAGCGGCAGCTCGTTGTGCATATGGTGCATTTTACAATAGCGGACAAGTTTGCATCTCTTTGCAGCGCATATATGTACACGAAGATATTTATGATGAATTTGCAAATACAATTGCTATGGAAAGCAGCAAACTAAAAGTCGGTAGTCCTTATGAAAATGACACCTTTATGGGGCCGCTTATCAACGAAGATGCCAAAACAAGAGCATTAAGCTGGGTAAACTCGGCAATAAAAGAAGGTGCTAGAGCAATAGCCGGAGGAGAGTTGAAAGACAATATATTCCCTCCGACAGTGATGGCCGATGTTACCGATGAGATGAATATAATCTGCGAAGAAGTATTTGCCCCTATCGTAAGCTTAGTAAAAGTACCAAACTATGAAACAGCTATAACTAAGATGAACAACTCTCCATATGGATTACAGTTTAGTATCTTCACCAATGACCTGCCTCTGGCACAAAGATTTATAGATGACAGCGAATCGGGCGGTGTTGTAATCAATGAGATACCTACTTTGAGATTTGATGTGCAGCCGTATGGAGGTGTCAAACTATCTGGAATCGGAAGAGAAGGACCTAGATGGGCACTTGAAGAGTTCACCGAGATAAAAAGTGTGTCCATTTACTAATTATAAATTAACACAAAGGATAAACAATGAATTATATGTTTGAAGCCGGTTTTTTAGGTACAAGAGCCCCATTTTTTATGGATATGGTCACGCTTATAGTGGTATTACTGCCGCTGCTTTTAGGTGGTACTGTCTTATTAGCCAAGATGGGGCGTTATGAAGCGCATAAAATTACCCAAATTGCTCTTTTTGTGGTTTCTGTTATTGTAGTAGGATATTTTGAATATGGAGTAAGAATAGGCGGAGGCTTTGATGAATTTGTCAAGGGAAGTTCCTTGTCTCATTCATTTATCTTTTACTTTTTAATTTTTCACATAATAATAGCTGCCATCACTCTTTTTATGTGGACAAAAACTCTTTATTTTGCCCCTAAAGATCATTTTCATGTTAGGCCATTAGAGGAAAGGGTATCCCCACATGTCAAAATGGCAAAACAAACTATTTTATGGATAAATGCTACAGCAATTACGGGTATTGGGGTTTATATATTACTGTTTGTATTCTAATTTATAATAAATAAATCGCTTCTTGTATGGATTCCGGCTCAAAGCACGGAATGACAGATTCTCGTCACTGCGAGACTTTAAAAAAGTCGTGGCAGTCCATTCTTTTGGATTGCTTCGTCATTTCATTTCTCGCAATGTTCTGTGCTTAAAGTCAAGTCTTTTTAGCAAATTTTCAACATTTTTCTTTCCTCGATATAATTTATAGAAAATGGTTCA
>JAFGWQ010000076.1 GCA_016937075.1 Campylobacterales bacterium
AACCATACTAGAGTCAATTCCGCCGCTCATGCCAACCATTACTTTTGGTTTCATATTATCAAGCCTCACACTTTATATTTTGCCACTCTTTGGCCAAACGATCAAGCAAGTAATCACTAGAAGCCGGCATTAGATCTTTTACTATATCTTGTCCTGCAGAAAAATAGTATAGCGACGTTTGGCACGAACGCAAAAAATCCACCAATCCGCTAATACTTGAAGTTTCATCAAATTTAGTTACTATAAGATTATCTAGATTTAAAAAAGAAAAGTGCTCATGCATTGCTATTAGATCTTCTTTTTTAAGAGTTGCGCAAAGCACCAAAACTATAGAAAGATCATGAGTAGAAGCCCCTCTAATAAACGAAACGGTTTCTAACAATCTATTGATATCAAAGGGGGATATACCGCCCGTATCTACAAAAATCAACTCTTTATCTTGAAATCTATCAAGTTCTCTAGAAAATTCACTGGCATCTTCGATGTCGCCATATTCAATATCCATTAAATTCGCATAACCTTTTAATTGCTCGCTGGCTGCGACACGATAATGATCAAGATTGATAAATGCCATTTTTGATGTATCTACTTTATCTTTATAATAATTTGCCATTTTTGCAATAGCTGTAGTTTTGCCAACACCGGTTGGACCTGTCATCATAATGATCTTTGGAGGCTGCTTATCTTGCTCGGAAAAAACCAGTGAATCATCAATCTCCTCAAGAATGTAATTCACAATAAGACTTTTATCTTGGTCTAGTTCATTTTTTATCAAGGTCTTTGAAATTTTATCTAACCACTTGGCGTCCATGCCTTTGTCCTGCAACTCTTCTTTTATCGTATCGATACAAGCATTATTTCTTGACTCCGGATCACCCAAGCTTTCCAGCTTGGCTATCTTGTCTTCAATCCCCTCTATTTTTTCGATAAATGTATTTTCAAATGTTGTGCTAATCTCATTAACAATTTCGATCTGCTTAAAAGATATTGCGTATCTGATCTTATCTCCGATTCTTACTTGTTGAGTCGAAACAAACTTTACACCATTTGGGTATTTTGATACTATTTGTCGATATAGCACCCCTATACTGCCACCCAAAAAAGTCTCATGTCGCATCTAAACTCCTTTCATCCATTTTAATGGCAACAACACAGAAGCTCTTGTCATCCAGAAAGGATGTGGCAAAATGAGCTTTGATGTAACCATTGTTCTCTTTTCATATTTTATCATATCTATATCCAAAGTCCTAGGAGCATTCTTAAAACTCCTCGTTCTTCCAAATAGTTTTTCTACATGCAATATATAATCCAAAAGAGATTGCGGGGTCAGATGTGTTTTTATAAGTATTAGAGCATTGTAAAAATCAGGTTGATCGGCATACCCAAAAGGAGGATTTCTTAAAATCGGGGATGTTTGAACGATAGTTAAAAAAGGCGAGCGACGCAAATACCAATACAGATGTTCAAAACGCCTGACAACATCACCCACATTACCGCCTACACCAAGCAATACCTTGTGTCCTTTAGTCTTTGAGGTATTAAGCCATGGATATAGCGGTGTTATTATCTTGGAGTGATCTTTGTCTAAGACTTGTATTTTACGCACCCAAGATCTCCGCTTTGCCGTTTTTCATGACCACGGTATCTTCTACGCGCACCCCAAATTCATCAGGCAAATAAATGCCTGGTTCTATCGTAAAGACCATACCATCTTCGATAATAACATCTGATTTGGATGAGATTACAGGCAATTCGTGGATATCAAGCCCGACTCCGTGTCCCGTTGAATGCACAAAATAATCTCCATACCCCGCTTTTGTTATAATATCTCTAGTGATCGCATCAACTTCAAAAGCTTTCATTCCGGAGCGTAATTGCGATATTGCTTCATCGTGAGCCTTGCAAACAATATCGTATACACGTTGCATTTTGGTAGAATTAAACCGTTGGATGGTACTGCATTGCATTTGTTTATTGACAAAAATAGTTCGCGTTCTATCCGAGCAATATCTCTCAAACTTAAGCCCTGCATCTATTAGCAATAGATCATTATACTTCAATATGTCATTTGTAGGTCTTGCGTGAGGTTTTGCTGCATTTGCATTGATGGCAACTATAGGATCAAAACTAAGCTCATACAAACCTCCATGGCTAAATTGTTCTTTGGCAAGATATGTAAGAGTAAGTTCATCAAGTCCAATTAGATCAAGATCTATCTTTGAGATAAAATTCTCAAAAGCATTCGCGCCAAGTTTTGCTGCCCAAGAAAGTTTGTCGATTTCTTGCCCGGTTTTAATGATTCGTTTTTTACGAGAAAAATCCGGGTCTTCATGAAATATATCCCTATACCCGGCTGAAAGTTTTGCAAAATCCGCCACACTCCATTCGTGTGGGTCAAATATGAGTTTTTGTATATTCTTTGATGATTTTAAAAGCTCATTTGCTATTTTGATGATATCTCTATCCACCAAAACAGTTGTATTTTGAGCATACTCTTTGGCTTCTATCTCATATCTTCCGTCAGTAATAAAAAATGATTCACTTCCAAGTTTTAAAAATATAGCATTATCACAGCTATATCCGCACTCGTAAAAGATCGCATTTTCATTCTTTAGAATATAATTCATAAGATATATATCTTATTGCTCTTTAGAAGCTTTTGCCTTTTGTCTTGCTTGCTTAAGGGCTTCTATTTCTCCCAATATTTGCATCATGCCTATCATTGCCAAATGGTATCCATACGGCCCCATGCCCATTATTTGACCTGCACATACAGGAGCGGTTAAAGATGTATGTCTAAATTCTTCTCTTTGGTGAATATTGGACAAATGCACTTCTATTGTAGGAATGCTCACTGCAGCAATTGCATCTCTAATTGCAATAGAAGTATGAGTATATGCTGCCGGGTTGATAATAATTCCATCGCTATCGCCTAAACACTCTTGTATGCGATCTACTATTTCGCCTTCTAAGTTACTTTGAAAAAAGTCTATTTCTATATTGTTTTGTTTTGCGATTTGTTCCATTTGATTATGAATATTTTCCAATTTCATATTACCATAAATGCCTTGTTCACGAACACCTAGCATATTTAGATTTGGACCTTGTATAACTGTGATTTTCATTTGTAACTACCTCTTAGAAATATTTTAGTATGATTGTATCAAAATAGTATTAAACAGCCATTGATTAGGACCATAATGAATATTTTAGAAGCAGATTATATATATATTGAAGGAGAATATATTACTCATAAAGCAATTGCCTTTGATAATAAGATAAAAGCAATTGATACAAAAGAAAA
>JAFGWQ010000077.1 GCA_016937075.1 Campylobacterales bacterium
ATCAACCGTCTTTAATACTAACACAAAACCAACACCAATATCTATCCTTTTTGGGTGATTGATATGGTAAATGAATTATAGGAGGGATAAATAGTGAGAAGTGATGAGATAAAAACAGGTGCTATTCGCGCACCACACAGAAGTTTATTGCGAGCTACCGGAGTAAAGGAAGAAGATTTTAATAAGCCTTTCATTGGTGTTGCAAACTCATTTATAGAAATAATACCGGGACACTATTTTTTAGACAAAGTAAGTGATATCATAAAAGATGAGATCAGACAGGCTGGATGTGTACCTTTTGAATTTAACACAATAGGCGTGGATGACGGTATTGCAATGGGACATGACGGTATGCTCTACTCCCTTCCAAGCCGCGAGATTATCGCAAACTCTATTGAGACCGTAATGAATGCGCACAAGCTTGATGCCATGATAGCCATACCAAATTGCGATAAAATTGTTCCTGGGATGATAATGGGAGCTTTGAGAGTAAATGTGCCGACCGTGTTTGTAAGCGGCGGCCCTATGGCAAAAGGATACAAAAAAGACGGCACACCAATAGACCTTGCTACTGCTTTTGAAGCTGTAGGTAAATTTGAAGCCGGAGAAATAGATGCGGACGAACTTCACGATATTGAGTGCAATGCATGTCCGAGCGGTGGAAGCTGCAGCGGTATGTTCACGGCAAATTCTATGAATACCCTCATGGAAGCTATGGGTATCGCTCTTGTAGGCAACGGTACTATTTTGGCTCTAACAAAAGAACGGGAAGAGCTATATAGGAAAGCAGCTAGAAGAATTTGCGAAATTGCGCTCATGAACGAAAAAGATCAGGAAAAATACAAAATACAAAATATCCTAAATGAAAAAGCCGTTCATAATGCATTTGCTGTAGATATGGCAATGGGCGGAAGCAGCAACACAGTTCTTCATATGCTTGCTATTGCTAAAGAAGCAAATGTTGATTTTAAACTTGAAAATATCAACGATATATCAAAAAGGGTTTCTCATATAGCAAAAATCAGTCCAAGTCTCACAACTGTTCACATGCAAGACATAGATAAAGCCGGAGGAGTAAGTGCGGTTATGCATGAAATGAGCAAAAGAGGCGAAGGTATATTGCTTGACAACTTGACAATTACAGGAGAAAGCATATTTGAGAGAATAGCCAATAGCGTTATATTGGATACAAATATAATCCACACAATTGAAAATCCTTATAGTCAAGTTGGTGGACTCGCGATCCTTTACGGAAACCTTGCCGAGCAAGGCGCAGTTATAAAAACTGCTGGAATTACAGGTAGCCGTGTATTTACTGGGACTGCAGTATGTTTCAACTCACAAGAAGATGCCATAAAAGGCATTATTGGCGGCAAAGTAAAAGCCGGAAATGTTGTTGTTATCAGATATGAAGGGCCTAAAGGCGGGCCTGGTATGCAAGAGATGCTAGCTCCTACAAGTCTTATCATGGGTATGGGCCTTGGTGACAAAGTGGCACTCATAACAGACGGCAGATTTAGCGGTGCCACCAGAGGTGCTAGTATCGGGCATGTATCCCCGGAAGCAGCAGAAGGTGGACTAATAGGACTGCTTGAAGATGGAGATGAGATATTTATAGATGTTGATAATTATATATTAGAAGCAAAACTTAGTTTCGAAGAAATTGCAGAAAGAAGAGATAATTTTGTGCCATTTGTAAAACCTCTAACAAGCAGATGGCTAAAACAATATCGCGCACTTGTAACAAATGCGAGCAATGGCGCTGTGCTAGAAGCGGAATAATAAAAGAATTCCGCTATGAGCTGCTATTAGGCAGTGCACTCAACTTTTTTATGACGAGTAACGTCTAGCTCCCATAAATCTCGCGCTATAAAACGGATGCTTAAGGCTTGTAATAACAACTTTATGTTTCGCAGAACTTGCATGGATAAATTTATTATCACCTATGTATATGCCAACATGATTGACAACTTTGTTTTTACGTTTTGAGGTATCAAAAAAGATCAGATCTCCTTTTTGAAGCTCCGCTCTGGCAATCTTGACACCTTTTTGGAATTGTTCGATTGCTCTTCTAGGTATACTTACACCTTCTAATTTTAAAAGATATGAAGTAAACCCTGAGCAGTCAAATGTATTTGGTCCTGTAGCTCCCCATACATATCTATGTCCTAACTTTTTTTGTGCATTAAACGGAAGTGCAGCTGATTTCAAGCTTTCAGATATGAAATTGTCACTTTTTTTTGAAGCTGTACTTACATTTAATGCTGAATTACTAGCTAAATTTTGTCTAGAATTATGATTTTCAGGTATAGTGATTTTTCTGCCAATTCTAAGCTTTTCCCATAAAGCGATATTATTGGCTCTTCTAAGATCAGAACTCTTTATATGATACTTATGCGCAATAGCAGTAAGAGTATCACCCTTTTTTATCTTGTAAATTTCTGCATTAGCAAAAACGGTAGACGTGAACATCAATGATGTAGCAAATAATATAGTTCTTTTCATTCAAATCCCCTTTTTAAATTTTTGTGATTTTGAAATTCTAGCTGATTAAAATTAATAGATTGTTAACAAAGTTATAAGGTGTGTGAATTAAAATAGGAGAAAAATAGTGGCATTAAGCCACTATTCAGGTTTATTTAGCGAGAGCTTCTTTTGAAGTTTTTGCTACTGCAGCAAAGCTTTCAGGGGCATTCATAGCCATATCAGCCAAGATTTTTCTATCTAGTTCGATTTTGGCAAGTTTTAAGCCATGCATAAATCTTGAATAACTCATATCATTCAGTCTAGCAGCTGCGTTGATACGAACGATCCAAAGTCTTCTAAAGTCTCTTTTTTTACGTCTTCTATCGCGGTAAGCATAAACCAATGATCTTTCAAGTTGTTCTTTTGCTTTTCTAAAATGTTTTCTTCTACCGCTATAAAAGCCTCTAGCTTGTTTTAATAGTTTTTTATGTCTTCTGCGTCTAACTACGCCTGTTTTTACTCTCATGGTGTTCCTTTACCTTGTGTTTTGAGGTGTCAAGCTATCATTTTGCTTGAACTTGCCCCATATATGATGGGGGACATTTGGCGATTTCTCGCGAGCTAGATGTAAACGTAATTACGCGATCATCTCTTTGATTTTTTTAGCATCACTAGCATTAACATACTTAGAGCTATTCATTTGTCTGTGGTGTTTGCCATCTACTTTAGTCAAAATATGGCTTCTAAACGCTGTTCCACGTTTGATAGCACCGCTTTTTTTGACCTTAAAGCGTTTGACAGCGCCTTTGACACTTTTCATTTTAGGCATATGTCTTCCTTTTAAATTTTTCTCATAGAAAATGGGACATAATTATACCATACAATAATAAAATATAGATAAAATGAGAACTGTTTTTATGCAAGCTGCAGGGGTGAACCTATGTGTTCACCCAATGGTTTATATTTATAAGTCAAACTAAAAAACCAATGTTTATATATAGAAAGGTTTTTATTTTTTATTTGGGACGACATACATGCTCATATATCTTCCCTCTTGTTGGATATCTTTTTCTATAGTTGCTACATCTTCAAGCATTGGCCAAACTTTTTTAAGCACATCAGCGCCCCACTCCGGGTTTGCCATTTCACGACCTCTAAGAAATACTCTTAGCTTAACATGCTTGCCTTTTTCTAAAAACTCTCTAGCATGCTTGACTTTATAATTGACATCATTTTCTGCGATTTTACATGAAAACTTAATCTCTTTAATTTCAATTATTTTTTGATTTTTCTTGGCTTCTTTTTTACGCTTTTCTACTTCATAGCGATGCTTGCCATAATCCATTATCTTAGCTACCGGCGGATTTGCATCCGGAGAGATAAGTACTAAGTCCAAGCCTTTAGTCTCAGCCGTTTTGAGCGCTGCGTCTCTAGTAATGATGCCGAATTGTTCACCATCCTCGCTGATAACTCTTAACTCTTTTGCGGTAATCTCATCATTGATGAGCGTTTCATCTTTCTTGCCTTTAGTTTTTGTATTAAACTGCTTGCTCAAATCTTTCCTTCTTGAAGTTGTTTGCTTAATTGTATCATAAATTCCTCTTGAGTTAGATTATATTGTTCTTTTGCTCTTCTATCTCTAATAGCAACGCTTCTATTTGCCACCTCTTCGTCTCCTATGATAACCACATAAGGCACTCTTTGTTTTTCAGCGTTTCTGATCCTTTTATTTAGACTATCATTTTTATCGTATATCTCACTATCTATATCTATATTCATACAAGCTTTTTTCAACTCTTTTGCATATTCTACGTGGGGTTCGCTTATCGGAACAAAGATTACTTGAGTAGGAGCTATAAATAGCGGGAATTCTCCGGCAAAATGTTCTGTAAGAATAGCTATAAATCTTTCAAATGACCCTAAAATTGCACGGTGTATCATAACCGGCTGCTTTCTAGAATTATCTTCTGCTACGTATTCCACGCCAAATCTCTCAGGAAGGTTAAAATCCACTTGGATAGTACCGCATTGCCATTTTCTGCCAAGTGCGTCAGTGATCTTAACGTCAATTTTCGGGCCGTAAAATGCTCCGCCGCCTTCGTCTATGCCGTAAGGAAGATCGTTTTCGTCCATTGCATCTTTGAGCGCCCCAGTCGCTATCTCCCAAACCGTATCATCACCTATGGCTTTTTCGGGCTTGGTAGATATCTCCATGGTATAGTCAAAACCAAATTTTTTCATAACACTGTCTACAAACTCTACAACTTCTAAAACCACCGGTTTGATCTGCTCTGGGGTACAAAATATATGCGCGTCATCTTGCGTAAACTCTCGCACACGCAAAAGCCCATGAAGAACTCCTGATTTTTCATGACGATGTACTACACCGTATTCATAATATTTAAGCGGCAAATCGCGATAACTTTTGCCTGATTGCTTAAATATCTGTATGTGTCCTATGCAGTTCATCGGCTTGATACCATACTCTTGCTCGTCTATTTCGGTAAGATACATATTTTCGCCATAACACGCATAATGCCCAGATATTCTCCACATATCAGCTTTAAGAATCTCAGGACCACGAACGGGCTCATATCCT
This sequence comes from Campylobacterales bacterium, assembly GCA_016937075.1. GTDB lineage: Bacteria > Campylobacterota > Campylobacteria > Campylobacterales > Sulfurovaceae > BN30871. The sequence continues at coordinate 5,066 of JAFGWQ010000077.1, forward strand.
CTTTGGCGATGTGCTTTATGCAAAATAGCTTCTAGTTTGGCTCGAAGGCGCGCGCCCTTTGGTAACCAAAAAGGAAGTCCGGCGCCGGCTTCTTCATTGAACATAAAAAGTTCGAGTTCGCTGCCAAGCTTACGGTGATCTCTTTTTTTGGCCTCTTCGATCATATCAAGATGAGCTTTTAGAGATTCTTTGTCCGCAAATGCTATCCCATATATACGGGTCAGCATCTCTGCTCTTTCATCCCCGCCCAGATAAGCACCTGCTACTCTAGTAAGTTTAAAATTATGCAAGAGACCAGTAGTAGGCACATGCGGTCCGCGGCAAAGATCTTCAAAATTACCTTGCTTATAGATGGAAACTTCGTTATCCGGAATTCTAGACAAAACGGCAAGCTTAAGATCATCATGAGCAAATTTACTCATCGCTTCATTTTTGCTGATCGTATATTTTTCAATAGGGGCTTTTTTCTTGATGAGTTCTTTCATCTTTTGCTCTATAGTTTTTAGGTCTTCTTCACCTATTTTCTTGTCCACTCTAAAATCATAGTAAAAGCCTTCATCGACAACAGGTCCTACGAAAAACTGTGCATTTCCATAAAGTTCCAATATCGCCTGAGCCATTAAATGTGCTGTAGAGTGTCGAATGATCTCTAATGCCTCGGCAGAATTATCATAATATATTTCTTTTAGCTCTGCATTAGAAGTGATGCTCTGAGTGTCTAGTAGTGTTCCATTGGTGTCTATATAACCAATAACTTTTTTGTCCATATGAAAACCTTATAAATGTCTTGAAAATGGCATTATTATATCGAAAAGTAGTAATAAGTGGATTAAATTGAAAATTATTGAGAATGGTGATCCCGATTGGACTCGAACCAACGACCCCTACCATGTCAAGGTAGTGCTCTACCAACTGAGCTACGCGATCACATAAATTTGGAATTGAATTATAGCAAAAAATGCTTTAATGTTTTTTGATAGTTCTCATCCGTCCTTGACTAGAACTATCAAATCACTTAAGGTTATTCTATAATAATAGTAAAATTGATACATTTTAATGATATCTATAGTTCTTGTAACTGTTTTCTTTTAAATTTAAAACATCTTTTATAAAAGCATCTGTTGCAAATCCTTGTTCTGGGCAATATTTAAAACGAGAACCTTGTATTTCAACGACAACAAATGCTTTCCCTAATATCTTATTCTTTTGAATATCTTCTATCTTAATATTTTGGGTATGTATGCCATATTTTTGATATGATTTGCTTGTAATTGTTACTAAAATTGAGCTTTTTGGACTTGTAATATTAATCTCTTTGATTTTGTAATTTTTTTCAGAATCAGCAAATGCCTTATAATACTTGCCATTTTGTATATATTCATAATACTTTATATAGCCACGATTAACGAAACCTATTCCGTTATCCGCAGACCATTCAAAACCAAAATTTTTATTAAATTTTAAACTGTCTTTATCCTTAGAAAAATAAATGCCTTCAACATTATTAGCTTTATGGAAAATTTTTATTTCAGATTGTTTGCAGTATTGCTCAAAAATACTACTTTGTTTCTTGCTGAATTGGTAAGGAGAATTTTTCCCATAAAAATATTCAAAGCTTATAATG
>JAFGWQ010000078.1 GCA_016937075.1 Campylobacterales bacterium
ATCCATCTTATGGCCGGGGCGTTACAAGATGGCAAAAATGTGATAATGCTCATGCCGGAAATTGCCCTTACACCTCAGATGTCTAAAAGGCTTAATAAATATTTTGGCAACAGTGTGGCTATTTGGCATTCTAAGCTTACAAAAAAACAGAAAGAAAATATACTAAGCCGTATAGTTTCGGGAGAGATACGTATCATAGCAGGGGCTAGGTCAGCTCTATTTGTGCCTCTTGAAAGTGTGGGACTCATAATAGTCGATGAAGAACACGACGACAGCTACAAATCAATGACCAGGCCTCGTTATCATGCTAGAGATGTAGCTGTATTAATGGCTGAAAAGATTGGAGCAAAAGTGCTATTGGCTTCTGCAACTCCATCTGTGACATCATATTACAAATATCCTCTCATACGGCTCAAGGAAGCATATATATCTACGGCCAAAAGCTATAAATTTATAAGCGGAGACAGTGTGACTAGCGAGTGTATAAAAGCACTCAAAGGAACATTAAGCCAAAATGAACAAGCCATAGTTTTTTTGCCGACTCGCGGGAATTTCAAATATCTATATTGCTCATCATGCGGCGAGACACATAAATGTCCCTTTTGCTCAGTGGGTATGGCCCTTCATCGCAACAATAAGCATTTGAGGTGTCATTATTGCGGTTATACGGAGCCAATAGCACAAAGTTGCAGCCAATGCGGATATGCACCTCTAAGCAGTGAACGAATAGGCACAAAAGAAGCGGTCGAGATGATAAATGAAGAATTGCCGGATGCTAAAGTAGCTCAATTTGACAAAGATAGTATCACCACCCCAAAGAAGCTTGACTCTGCTTTATCTCAATTAGCCAATAAAGAGATAGATATATTGGTAGGCACGCAGATGCTTAGCAAAGGGCATGATTATCCCGATATCACCCTGAGTATAATCATGGGGCTTGATTATATGCTTGGCTTGGCTGATTATAGAGCCAAAGAGAGAGCTATCGGTTTGTTATTTCAAATAGCAGGCAGATGCGGAAGAACAAAAGATGCTATGGTGTATATACAAAGTTCACACAGTCATTTTTTTGAGCCATTTTTGAGTGATTATGAACTATTTCTAAAAGACGAATTGGAATTTAGACGCATAGCATCATATCCTCCATTTATATCGATGGCAAGAGTGCTTATAGCTCATGCCAAGCCGGATATAGCCGAGAAACAATTAAATGACACTCTGGAGAGATTAAAAAGCTTTAATGATATCGAGATTATAGGGCATGGTAAGGCCCCGGTTGAAAAGATAGCAAATCGTTATCGTTATCATATTCTGATTCGCTCCAAGAGTAAAAAAGCATTGCTAACTGCACTCCATTCAGTGGTAAAAAGAGGAATTGAGATAGATATGGATCCTGTGGATTTTTCATAATTTATAGTTTTTGGTTCACTGTTTTTTTGCCTTTTTTTTCTAAAAAGAAAAATAACCAAAAAAAGCGTCACCACTCATGAATCGTAACACAAGATTTTTCTAAAGAAACTTTTTACTTTGTAAAACCGTTATTCACTAGTTTTGTGGCATATGCTCAAAATCTTGCTGCTTTTCGAGCGCTCGGGTGACATTGATTTATAGAATAGAAGATAGTATTATAGTTTATTGTGATAAAATCACTTATATAATAATGAGCCAATGAAAGTACAAAATGCAAGAAAGATACCCAACCAAAAAAATATTTGTAGGCAACGTAGCAATAGGCGGAGATGCTCCGATATCTGTGCAGTCTATGACATTTAGCAACACCCATGATGTAGATGCTACCGTCGAACAGATAAATAGGCTACATTTTGCAGGGGCAGACATAGTGCGAGTGGCAGTACCTGCCATGGAAGATGCTTTGGCACTAAGAGAGATAAAAGCCAAGACCTCATTGCCTATCATTGCGGACATTCACTTTAATTATCGTCTAGCCCTTGAAGCTGCCAAATGGGTGGACGGCGTTAGATTTAATCCAGGCAATATAGGCGAAAAAAGCCGCATAGTAGAGATAGTAAAAGCATGTAAAGAGAGAAATTTGCCTATACGTATAGGCGTAAATGCAGGTTCGCTTGAATCCGAATTCGAAGATAGATACGGCGCCACTGCCGAGGGCATGGTGGCAAGTGCTGAATATAATATCAAGTTCCTAGAAGATTTGGATTTCACTGATATCAAAATATCACTCAAAGCCAGCGATGTACAAAGAACAGTAGATGCCTATAGGATGCTAAGGCCAAAAAATCATTATCCATTTCATTTAGGCGTTACAGAAGCCGGCACGCTGTTCCATGCAACTATCAAATCTTCAATCGGGTTAGGAGCATTGCTGCTTGACGGCATAGGTGACACAATGAGAGTATCTATAACCGGAGAGCTTGAAGAAGAGATAAGAGTAGCTAAAGCGATACTAAAAGATAGCGGCAGAGCAAAAGGCGGGCTTAATATAATATCTTGCCCTACTTGCGGGCGAATAGAAGCCGACTTGGTAAGCGCAGTATCGGAAGTAGAGCGTCGCACGGCGCATATCACTGCTCCTCTTGATGTATCAGTCATGGGTTGTGTGGTAAATGCCATAGGAGAAGCCAAACATGCTGATGTGGCTATAGCATATGGCAAAGGGAGCGGACTTATAATGGTAAAAGGCGAAGTGGTAGCTAAGCTGCCAGAAGACGAACTAGTAGATAGATTTATACTAGAAGTAGAAAATATGGCGAAAGGCGAATAAGTATGGAAAATATGTACAATTTGAATATAGAAAGAGCCGTACTTTCTGCTGTAATTTTTGATCCTCAAATTTATGAAGAGGTAGCTAGCAGCTTAAAAGCAAAAGATTTTTATTTGCCGTTTCATCAGTATCTATTTACTGCAATGGAAGAGTTGTCAAGAGAAGAAAAGCCGATATCTGAAGAGTTTTTGATCTCCAAGCTTCAATCTATGGGCAAATTTGATGAAGGGCTCATGATAGATATATTATCGGCCAATCCTATCACAGATACTAAAGCATATACAGAAGAGATAAAATCGAAGTCTATCAAAAGGGCTATAGTAACACTTGCAACAGAGATAAAAAAAGTAACTATTGAAGACGATCTGCCAAGTGATGAGGTGATGAATCTTGTTGAAAAAAAACTCTATGAGATCACTCAAGAGAGCACCGCACAAGACTTTAGAGATGCCAAAGCTATTACCATAGCAGCAATTGCCGAGATAGAACGCCTTAAAGCAATGGGCAATTCTAAACTTATAGGTGTCGATACAGGCTTTCGCAATTTAAATGATAAAACAAGCGGGTTTGGCAAAGGGGACTTAGTCATAGTAGCAGCACGTCCTGCAATGGGAAAAACAGCGCTTGTGCTCAATATGGCGTTAAAAGCTATCGAGAGAAATGAAGGTGTTGCATTTTTTTCGCTCGAGATGCCGGCAGAACAATTGATGCTTCGTATGATCTCAGCCAAGACTTCCATACCATTGCAAGCATTAAGGGTAGGGGATCTAAGAGATGATGAATGGGAGAGAGTCTCTTCTGCTACTCATGAGTTGTCACAAAAAAAACTTTTTGTTGACGATGGAGGGTATGCTACTATTCATCATGTCAGAAGCAAACTTCGCAAAGTAAAGTCTCAGCACCCTGAAATAAGTATAGCTTTTATCGATTACCTTCAGCTAATGGTAGGAGACGGCAAAAGAAGCGGAGACAATCGCCAACAAGAGATTTCAGAAATATCAAGAGGTCTTAAACAGCTAGCCAGAGAGCTGCAAATGCCTATTATAGCTCTTTCGCAGCTCAATAGAGGTTTAGAGAGCAGAGAAAATAAACGGCCAATGTTAAGTGACCTGCGTGAATCAGGTGCTATAGAACAAGATGCTGATATCATCCTCTTTGTTTACCGTGATGATGTTTACCGCGAAGCAAAAGAAAAAGAAAAAGAGATGAAAGCAAAAGCTGAAGGCAAAGACTATAAAAGCGAATATATACGCAAAGTAGAAGAAGAGACCGAGCTTATTATTGGAAAGCAGAGAAATGGGCCAACCGGTACCGTTAATTTGTTGTTCCAAAAAAACTTTACCCGTTTTGTGGACGGCTCGTTTGGGGCTAAGCATGAGATTGTTTTTGAGATGAAAGAAACTACTATAAATATGCCCCCAATTTGATAGATGAAATTAACTAAGCCACAAATTTTTCCGACCCTAAAATCTTTTTGGCTGACTATGGGCATTCTTGCAGTTATATTGATCGCTCGTCTATTTTATCTTTATATTGGATACAAAGAATTCATCACAAAACCATTTTATTTTACATACGGCAATGTGCTTAGCATGGAGGTAAAGCCGAATGCATCTTATCCTCATACTCTTTTGAAGATACAAAGTGATGATGGCTTGGAATTTTATCTCAAAAGTTACAAAAAGTTAGCCGATGATGTCAAAAAAGTCCGTGTGCAAATCTTTCCGGATGAGAAGATAAGCTTCCTAAGATATATCAGTATTTTTTTTGTGAGTGGTAAAGTTAAGGAAATTATTGCAAAAGAGCAAACATTTAGAGACGAGATAGTCTCCGGCATCAGGAACCAACATCAAAATGATAATATTAAAAGCTTGTACCCTGCAATGTTTTTTAATACTACTGTAGATAAAGAACTTAGAGATACTGTTATCGTTCTTGGTATAAGTCATCTTATAGCTTTGAGCGGATTTAATTTAAGTATATTATGGGGCGTAATCTACGGGGTTTTGTGGCTTCTTTATAGACCATTGCAACAACGTTATTTTCCGTATAGATATGCACTGTTTGATCTAGGATTAGTAGCTATAGTCTTTTTGGGAATATATGTATATATGACAGATTTTTCACCATCACTTATCAGAGCATATCTTATGGTAGTGATGGGATGGGGGATTTTATTAGCAGGCTTAGAGTTGGTTAGTTTTTCATTTTTAGCCCTTGTTGGTGCGTTGCTTTTGGTAGCATTTCCGTCTTTGATACTTTCTCTTAGTTTCTGGTTTTCAATAGGAGGTGTTTTTTACATATTTTTGATACTTCATTATAATAAAGAGACGAATAAACATCTAGTAGCTTGGCTTTTTATACCGCTTGGTGTTTTTGCGCTTATGCAGCCTATAGTACATGGGTTTTTTGGCGCAACGTCAGTTTATCAGCTATTGTCAATTCCGCTTGAATTTTTATATATTATATTTTATCCTGCTACAATGGCACTTCATCTTTTTGGATTTGGAGGAATATTGGATAATGCATTGTTGGCGTTATTTGCATTTCCGCCGCAAGAGACAATAGAGAGTTTGCTGCCCTGGTGGGCACTTGGCGGATATATAGCACTTAGTCTAGGTGCAATAAAATATAAATATCTATTTTGGGCCCTATGTGTAATAGCATTAGGATATAGTATTTATCTCTTCACTTTTGTTTAAAAGATAACAAAATCTAGCACCATGCAAAAAGATTGCCCATGAGAGATAGATCCACAAAAAGAAAAACAGCAATATACTTACACTCCCGTATATAGTGCTATATGCTTGGTTTCTAGAAATATATATGAGAAATAAGCTTTTTGATATATACCAGATGGAGGATGCAATAAATGAACTGGTTAATGATGCCCAAGGTTTTACATGGCGATTCGGAGATATTTTGTAAGCGGTAAAAAACATGCCCCATGTAATGATAAAAGGCAGTATATTAACGATTATTGCATGAAGTTTTAGCACATCTTCTAAATAAAAAGATAGATAAAATGAACCGCCAATACCGATAGGAATTAAAATAATAAATAAAATATAAACTTTAAATGCTTTATATAAACCTCTTTTTTTTGTCTCAAAAATATCATTTATGATATAGTCATAAGTTTTAAAAAACAAAATAACAGCAAATACTACATAAATAAAACCTATTATTCCAAGCTCTCCGGCGTTATGCAAAAAAGACTCTAAATGTTGCAATATAATTTGTGAATTTGCCGGTATTAAAACAGAGAACAAAAATATCTTCAATTGTTCAAAAAACATATCAAAGATCGGCAATATGGTGAAGATGGATATAAATACCACCATCAAAGGTATAATAGCAAAAATTGTATCCCAGCTTAGACTAGAAGCATAATATCCTATTCTTCCATCGAATAGCCTATAAAAAAAATCACGAACAAAAACATAATAGTTTTTGAGCAGTTTTTTAAAATCTTCCTCCAAAATTCATCCCTTGAGATTAATTATTTGTAGTGGCGGAAAGCCCCATTTTACCAGGATTAAGTATATTATTTGGGTCGAATGCCTTTTTGATAGATTCAAATAGCGCAAGTTCAGCTTCATTAAAAGCGATATTCATAAATGGAGCTTTACTCATGCCAATACCATGTTCGCCGCTTAAAGTCCCGCCCATTTGGACAACGGTTTCGAATATCTCTTCTATAGCATGATGTCCAAGCTCGAGTTGCTTTGCATCATTTCCGTCAACCATGACATTTACATGTATATTGCCATCTCCGGAGTGTCCAAAACACGGTACTTTAAAACCATATTTATCCCCAATGGCATATATTGCTTTTAGTGCATCTGGAAGTTTGCTTCTAGGAACAGAAATATCTTCGTTTAGTTTTTTGGAACCATAAATAGTAATCGATTGTGATGCATTTCGTCTGGCAAACCAAAGCTTATCTCTCTCTTTGGCATCATGTGCTATTTGAAAATCACTAGCTCCATTTTCTCTAAAAGAGCGTTCAAGTGTTTGGAGTTGGAATTCAACCTCTTCCATTACATTTCCATCCACATCGCCTATAAGTAATGCGCCGGCATTTGACGGCAATTCTACTTTTAATTTTTCTTTTAGAGCTTGGACCACTAGGCTATCCAAAAATTCCATTGCTACAGGATTGGCTCCGGCTGCAAGCGATTTGAAAACAGCATTCATGGCGTCTTCTACTGTAGGAAAGACACCCATATATGCTTTTGTGAATCTTGGTTTTGGCAATAATTTAAGAGTGATTTCTGTGATGATAGCCAGTGTCCCCTCGCTTGCTATTAATATACCGGCCACATTGTATCCTGCGACATCTTTGATTGTTCTTTTGCCAGCACGGACAATGTCTCCATTTGGTAGTACAGCTCTTAGGGCCATAACATAATCTTTTGTGATACCGTATTTTGCAGCTCTCATGCCGCCTGCATTTTCACTTACATTTCCGCCAAGAGTAGAATACTCTTCGCTTGCCGGATCCGGTGGATAAAAAAGTCCTACTTCCTCCGCGGCTCTTTGTAATTCTTTATTGATAACTCCAGGCTGTACTACGGCTACTAGATTTTGCATGTCAATCTCAAGGATTTTATTCATGTGTTTTTCCATAGCAAGCACGATGCCGCCACTTGCAGGTAATGCCCCTCCGGTAAATCCGCTTCCGGCACCTCTAGGCGTGATTACTATACCATGTTCGTTACAATATCGAAGAATTTGGCTTACGTCATTTTCATTTCTTGGGAAAACGACAGCATCAGGCTCGTATCTAGTACGAGTTGCATCATAGCTATATGCAATTAAATGAGCTTTGTCGCTATATACATTTTCTAAACCTACGATATTTTCAAAAGCTTGTATATGAGTTTTGCTGATCACCGAATTTGCTCCACATTATTGTAGTATTCACCTTTCGCAGATAAACCAAACCACCCGGATTTGATTTTTTCAAATCTTGTAAAAAATGGATATTGTGCTTTGCTTGGGGCTTGGAATGTTTCTTGGGCAATTATTTTTTCGCTTACCGGATCATAAAGAGCTAGAGTATCTTTTTTGACTATAGCCACAAGGCCTATTTGGTAAACTCTAGCAAAAGAGGCAAGGTTTTCTTTTGTTATCTCTCCATCTCTGTTTTTTGATATAAATGTTGCGTACAAATCAGGATGGATCCATTTTTTATGATATTTGCTTGTAATATTTTGATAAGTAGTTTCATCAGGTGCAATTAAAAGAACATTATCATATAGATATCCTCCTATTACTTTGTCTCCAGGAGCTACTTTCGTGGCAATATTTGGCAGGTTGCTACTTTCCATAAATGGCTTATTGAGCATTTTTGAATTTCCATTAGATGAAGTTTGCATAATATAAGTTGTAGCTGCTCTAAGTCCTTGGTCATATGTGTGTATGACTATACCGCTCATACCATCTACTGGGAATGGTGAAGATAATTGTAATGTATTATTTTGTGTATTTGCAATAGTAGTTCCTACCGTAGGAGGGAATAAATCTGCAAAAAGCGGTAAAGAAATTATTGAAACTAAAATGAATTTACGCATAAAAACATCCTTAATATTGATTTATTATAAGATTATACTCGCGAAATATTAAAATTTGCCACTTTTGATTTTTTTGGCTATAATTTAATGACATAAATGTAAAACATCGGGATTAAATGAAAAAAGTTATCATTGTGTTGTTGATGATCTCTTCCTTGCTTTGGGGCGCGCAAGTAACTAGAGTCAAATGGAAGTCTGGAGAAAAATTTTCTTCATATCTTCAGTCTAAACATATATCATTATCAGTTCTTAAAACATTGGATGAACTTGAAGAGCAAGTAGTTGGCGATATCAGGAGCGGTCAAATTTTTTACGAACTTAAAGACGATAAAGGTACTCTTTTGCAGGCCTTGATACCTATTAGTTCTACGATGCAGATCAAACTTTCAAAAGATACACAATCAGATAAATATCGTTTTTCTATAGTACCCATCAAATTTAAAGATGAAAAATATTTTGCTAGTGTAGATATATCAAAAAATCCTTGGAGTGATATATCAAAAAATACACATAATGATAAACTAACAGCCCAAATAAAAAAAGCACTTAGAAATAATATATCAAAGCTCCAAAAAGGAGATAATATCTCGTTTCTATATACGCAAAAAACACTTGTCGGATATTTGCACGGCGATCCAATTATGCATGTAATCAAAGTAACAAAGGGCGATAAAGAGCAGTTTGTTTATATAGATGATGACGGTATTGGGCACAAAGAACCGTTTGAAACCATATCATATATGACCGATAGTCCAAGAACCGCTATTTTCAGAGAAACTTCGCATGCATCAATCAGTAGCAGAAAATTTAGTATGCCCGTAAGAAATCCAAGGATCACTTCGCCGTTTTCTTACGGCAGGTATCACCCCGTATTGCGCATCTATCGTCCTCATTTTGGAACAGATTTTGGGGTCAAGAGAGGTACTCCTATCATGTCTATAGGCAATGGAGTAGTTACGTATGTCGGATGGCTTGGGGGATATGGAAAAGCTATCAAGATTCAGCATAGTAATGGATATATGTCAATTTATGGACATTTGAGCGGATTTAGAACAACAGTAGGGGACGTTGCACAAGAAGGAGATGTTATAGGCTACAGCGGCAATACCGGCACAAGCACCGGACCACATTTGCATTTGGGAGTATATCTCAATAATTCGCCAATAGATCCTATGAGTGTGTTGAGTGAAGGAAGTTCGATAGCCGATAAATTACTAGATAAAATGAGCGATGCAATAGGTGGCGGACAAGTAGCACAAACAAAAAAAATACCTATATTTAATGCTGAAAAATACCGTGACATACTAGAATCGCACATAAGCAATAAAACTCCTTCATATGATTGGAAAAAGTTTGAAAGTCAAAGAGCCCAAGACCAACTAGATGAGAATTTTCAATGAAGATAACTGATTTTTCACTCCAGCCGCTTACAGAACCACGTTTTGTATTTACTTCTCTAGCTACCTATCGGCAAAATGGTATACAAAAAAGCTGGGAAATTGTAAAGGCACATGATAGTGCAGCAGTACTGTTATATCATAAAACAAAAAATGCTTTTGTGCTTGTTAAGCAATTTCGTCCGGCAACTTATGCCAATGCTCATACAACAGGAATGAGCATAGAGCTTTGCGCAGGCATTGTGGATAAAAATCTCTCACTTGAAAAAATAATCCAAGAAGAGATACTAGAAGAGTGCGGATATGATGTGGGGCTATCCCACATCTCTAAAATCACCTCTTTTTATACTTCGGTAGGATTTGCAGGCAGCAAACAAACTCTTTATTATGCCGAAATTGATGAGTCAATGATGGTGTCATCAGGCGGCGGTGTGGATAATGAAATGATAGAGGTAATTTATCTGGATATTAATGAAGCCAAAAAATTGATGTTTGATGATGATACTATAAAGACGCCGGGTCTTTTATTTGCATTTGCTTGGTGGTTTGATAAAAGAGGAATTGTCATTTAGTTTTTATAAAAAACATTTTTGATTTGAGCTTGATGATGAAAAAATTGAATAATTTTTCACCTTGATTCAATAATTATTTAGTTAATTTATATAATAATTAATATATTAAAAGATAAAGGAAAAATATGAAAACAAGTGCTCGTAATCAATTAAAAGGTACTATTGTCGAGATTAAAAAAGGTCAAATAAATAGCGAAATCGTTCTTTCAGTTGCAGATGGAGTCGATGTAAAGGCTATTGTTACCAATGATGCAGTTGATGAGATGGGTTTAGCTGTAGGCGACACTGCCTATGCTGTCATCAAAGCTTCATTTGTAATGGTTGCAAAAGATAAACCTACAAATATCAGTACTAGAAATATTATAGAAACAAAAGTATTGGAAGTAAAAAACGGCATGGTTAACAGTGAACTGAAACTTGGCATGGGGCATCAAGTCTTAACTGCGGTTATCACCGAAGAGGCCACAGAAGATCTGGATTTCAAAGTAGGCGATAAGGTATATGCACTGATTAAAGCCAATTTTGTTATTTTGGCTAAGTAATTTTTTCCGAACAAAATTGTTCGGAAAAATTCAAAAATTAGTTTTATTTACTTTAATTTGATGACAAATATATTTTTGCCATCTTCATAACGATATTTAAATCCAAGATGAAGTTTATCCAAAATATTTTTAACTATATAAAGCCCTAGCCCAAATCCGCTATTTCTCTTCTCTTCTTGTGAAAAAGGCTCTGTATAAAATGAAAGAGGATGTTTTAGCATTTCCCCTTTTGATATGATCTCTATACTATTATTTATGGTTTTTAGCACTACTTTTTTATCAGGACTGTATTTTATGCCATTATCCAATAGATTTTTAATCGCAAGGCTTAGGAGCTTGATATCTGTCAGTATAGTTCTGTCGCCGGTATTGATAATTTCACAACTTTTATCGCTCATTAGCAGCTCTTGGCTTTTTGATATTATATCGGCTATACTTGTCATTTCAAGTTGTGGTACAAATCCTTGAGTAGTTACTCTCTCAACAGTAGCAAGTTCTTCTATGAGCTCATTCATTCTCTCAAATGCGCGCACTAAAACATTTTTTACTTCAATGTCATCGATCGATTCTACTATAATCCTGCCTTTGGTAATTGGAGTTTTAAGCTCATGCATAATATTGCGCATAAAGAGATTTTTAGAAGCGCTTAAATGATTGATATGCAATATAGCATCATCAAAACTTTTGGCTATTTTGCCTATCTCGTCATTGCTTTTATAACTAATTCTCTTTTGCATATTCCCTTTTGCAAATGCTTGTATCTCTTTGTTTAATTTTTTTAGCGGCTTTAGTTTTTTGAGGATAGCGATATATAAAAGCAGCAATACCGATATCAAAAGCAATCCTACGCCAAGTCCGATCTCTAAAGTATAATTTTTAGGACGGTCATCTTGAAGCATTATATTGTGGCCCAAACGTTGGACATAAATATAGTGCGCAGTTGGTGTTTCAAATATTCTTACGCTTCCAAGCAAGGATTGCCCGCCAAATATTGTTTTGCCATGTTTTTCTATATCAAGTTTTGCAGTTTCCAAATTTACGCTTTTGACAGAAAAATCTTTGTATAACCTCTCTAGTTCTTTTGGGGTTAAATCAAGTTGTATATTTGACAAAAAGGCATCAGCTATTAATTTGTAATGATACATTTCATTAAGTTTGTGTTTTTCGGTATTCCATGACCAAAATATAAACAAGGTCGCGACAACGATAGTGATCGTCAATGAAAAAAGAAGATGAACAAAAGTCGTAACTGAAAGATTTTTCATTGACGGTCAGTTAGCATGTATCCTACGCCACGAATAGGCTTGATGTATGACTTTTCGCTGTCTATTTTGGCAATTTTTTGTCGTATACGCGATATGATAACATCTATATTTTTAACCGAGCTTTCGTCATCTATATGCTCGCTTTCATAAAGCAGTTGTTCTCTTGAAACAGAACCGTTTTTATGTTTGATTAACATCGATAATATATCAAATTCTGCTGCGGTCAGCTCAAGCATCTCATCTTTGAACATAATCATTTTAGAATTATTATCCACGACAAAAATAGGAGCTTGGGTTTTTGCAGGTTCAGAGATAGTATGAGTTCTTCTAAGTATAGTTTTAATACGGGTTACAAGCTCTCTAGGATCATAAGGTTTTGGCATATAATCATCCGCTCCTCTTTCAAGCCCAATTATTTTATCAGTGATATCATCCCTAGCTGATGATATGATGATCGGTATATTGGTAACCTCTCTGATTTTTGAGATTACCTCCAACCCATCCATTCCGGGCAATGTGAGGTCTAATATGATCAGATCAAATACGTGTTGGGTTAAAAGAGAAAGCCCTATGAAAGGATCTTCTGCACCTATGACCTCCATATCATGCTTGCTCAAATAGTTGGTAAGCAAAAGAGCCAGTTCAGGGTCATCTTCTATAATTAAAATGCGTATTATAATAAATCCTTTATATGCGTTTATGATATAATCAATATCCCTATAATACCATATCGGTTGAGATATACTCTCTTTTTGCCACGTAAACTAAAAGCTTTCCTTGCGTCGTCAAGCGACGAAATCGGTTGGTTTTCTATTTGTATGATAACATCTCCAACTTGAAAACCTTCTTGGGCAGCTTTGCTATTTGGATCAATATCTGTTATTATAGCACCATTGACATTTCTAAGACCAAGTTTTTGTCTTATTTGGGGGGTGATCATGCTTAATGTGAGCCCATGTATAGTTTGGGATAACGCTGCAAGTGCTTTGGCTCTATCATCAAGTACGAGTGATATGTTTTGTGTGCGCTTGTCTCTTTCTATGGTTAGAGTAATTTTTTCGAACGGTTGTTTGTCGCCTATAAATCGTTGAAGCACTGAAGGAGATTCTATTTTTATGCCATTAACGGCTATTATCAGATCGCCTCTTTTAACACCGGCTTTTAATGCGGCACTATTTGGTTCTACATCTGCTACTATAGCACCATATTCATGATTATATAATGTATTTAGTTTTTCATCCAAAGAAGATAGTGTAATTCCCATGTAGCCTCTGTTTACCTTTCCGTGTTTTACTATTTGTGTTACTATGTTCTGTACCATATCCACAGGAATTGTAAATCCTATACCGTCATTCCCGCCGCCTTTTGAAAATATAGCAGAGTTGATGCCTATCAGCGCCCCTCTGCTGTCTACCAATGCACCTCCTGAGTTTCCAGGGTTAATAGAAGCATCTGTTTGGATAAAATTCTCATATTGATTGATACCCATATTGTGTTTGTTAAGTGCTGATACAATTCCTTGTGTTACAGTTTCTCCTACTCCAAACGGATTACCAATGGCAAACACCATATCTCCCACCTTAACATCTTCTATTCGACCCATTTTGATAGGTTTTAAATTTGTTGCATCTATTTTAATGACAGCCAGATCGGTTCCTTTGTCTATACCTATAAGTTTGGCTTTATACTCTTTTTTGTTGTTCGGCAAAGTTACTGTGATTTCACTTGCATCTGCAATAACATGATAATTGGTAACTATTATGCCATCATGAGTTAGTATAACTCCGGAACCTGCACCTTTTGGAACATGTTCCTTTGGCTGAGATTGACGGTATCTCGGATCCATAAATTGTCTAAAATAGGGATCATTGAATAGACTTTGAAGTTCATTGGATCGTACCTTTATTTTTGTATTGATATTGACTACCGCGTTCATAGAGTCTTTTAGTATGTCATTAAATGATAGTATTTGATTTGATGACGGTATGGTTCTTTGGGGGCTTGGCGCAGCTTGTTCAAATTGTACTTGTTGCGCTTGGGCATTATTCGCAAAATATGCCATCGTGCTTATAGAGATACCAATGACCGCAAATATGGCAAATGTTGTTCTGCGTGATATAAAAGGTAATTTCATGATATATAGTTCCTTTGATCTTATTTTTGCACTTTGAAGTATAATCTCGAAAGGTTAATTGAATGTAAATACCAACATGATATAATGTGATTTTTCAAAGGAGAGGTTAGTGGAATACTGGAATCAT
>JAFGWQ010000079.1 GCA_016937075.1 Campylobacterales bacterium
GTTTCTTTGAAAATGAATATAGCTTTGACAATTTGGAACAGAGATGAAAAAACAGGCGAAAAGCTTGACCCAAAAGAGATAAAAGAGCAAGCGGTATTTGTCAGAGATATTCCACTGATGACAGACAGAACATCATTTATCGTAAATGGTGTAGAGAGAGTTATAGTTAATCAGCTTCACAGAAGTCCAGGCGTAATCTTTAAAGAAGCAGAAGCTACGACAGTAGTAAATAAACTTCTTTATTCAGCGCAAATCATACCGGATCGCGGTTCTTGGCTTTATTTTGAATATGACGCTAAAGACATATTATATGCTAGAATAAATAAAAGAAGAAAAGTGCCTATCACAATTCTTTTTAGAGCACTAGGTTATTCAAAAGAAGATATCATTAAATTTTTCTATCCAACTAAAACCATTATGCTTAAAGACAACCGTTTCTTGACAAAATTTAAGCCGGATGACTATATGGGCAGAGCCGACTATGATGTAAAAGATTTAAACGGAAATATTATAGTAACAGCCGGTAAAAGACTTACTAAGAAAAAAGCACAAACTCTAATAGAAGAGGGCTTAGAATGGGTAGAATATCCGCTTGAAATATTGTTAGATCGTTATTTATCCAAAGCAGTTATTGATTCTGAAAGCGGAGAAATCCTTTATGATGCAGTGACTCCACTTGATGAAAATAAACTCAAAAAAATTATAGACCAAGGTATCGACTCAATCGAAATCGCAAATGACCTAGCCGAAGGGACTGATAACTCAATTATCGGTGCTTTTATAGCAGATAATGAAAGTTTGAGACTATTGAAGCAAACAGAAGAAATTGAAGATGAAAATGTACTGTCAGCTATTCGTATTTACAAAGTAATGCGTCCCGGTGAGCCGGTAACTCCAGATGCTGCTAAAGCATTTTTGAATCAACTGTTCTTTGATCCTGAGAGATATGATCTTACTAAAGTCGGCCGTATGAAAATGAATCATAAACTTGGTCTTGATATTCCTGAGTATGTTACAGTACTTACTGCGGAAGATTTGATATATACTGTCAAATATCTTATCAAAGTTAAAAATGGCCAAGGCCATATAGATGATCGCGATCACTTGGGGAATAGAAGAATTAGAGCGATCGGTGAACTTTTGGGTAATGAGCTTCATAGCGGTTTGCTTAAAATGCAAAAAGCTATTAGAGATAAAATGGTTACCATTTCAGGATCCCTTGAAGAGCTGATGCCTCATGATCTTATAAATTCAAAAATGATCACAAATACCATTTTAGAATTTTTCAGCAGCGGACAATTGTCACAATTTATGGACCAAACAAATCCTCTATCTGAAGTTACTCACAAAAGAAGACTTTCTGCTCTTGGAGAAGGCGGTCTTGTAAAAGAGAGAGCCGGTTTTGAAGTGCGTGACGTACACCCAACGCATTATGGTAGAATTTGTCCTATTGAGACCCCCGAGGGGCAAAATATCGGTCTTATCAATACTTTGGCTACTTATGCAAAGGTAAATGAATTAGGATTTATTGAATCTCCGTATAAAATAGTCAAAAATCGTCAAGTAACTGATGAGATTATATATATTACAGCTACACAAGAAGAGGATAAATGTATCGCTCCAGCATCTACAAAAGTGGATGAGAATGGATATATCAGCGAAGATCTTATCGAGACTCGTCTTAATGGTAATATCGAACTTAATGATGCAGGCAAAGTTGATTTGATCGATATTTCTCCATTAATGATCTCAGGTTCGGCAGCAGCATTGATCCCATTCTTGGAGCACGACGATGCGAACCGTGCATTGATGGGTTCGAACATGCAACGACAAGCAGTACCATTGCTTGCGTCTGAAGCACCAATGGTTGGTACAGGTATGGAAGGCATCATGAGTAGAGATGCTTGGGAAGCCGTTAAAGCTAGAAGAGCAGGTGTAGTTGAAAAAGTTGATTCTAAAAATATTTATATTATGGGTGAAGATGAAGATGAAATATTTATAGATCATTATCCTTTAGAAAAAAATATGAGAACAAACCAAAATACTACATTTACTCAAGCACCAATAGTGAAACTAGGGGATAAAGTAGCAAAAGGCCAAGTAATTGCAGATGGTGCAAATATGGATCAAGGCGAGCTTGCGCTTGGTAAAAATATATTGCTTGCCTTTATGCCTTGGAATGGATATAACTACGAAGATGCGATCATAATCTCGGAAAAATTAATCCGCGAAGATGCATTTACTTCAGTTCACATCTATGAAAAAGAGATAGAAGCAAGAGAATTGAAACATGGGATCGAAGAGATCACTAGAGATATTCCAAATATCAGAGAAGATGAGCTTAGCCATCTTGATGAAAGTGGTATTGTAAAAATAGGTACAAACGTTAAACCTGGTATGATCTTGGTTGGTAAAGTAAGTCCTAAAGGCGAGATCAGACCAACACCAGAAGAGAGATTACTCAGAGCGATTTTCGGTGAAAAAGCAGGGCATGTGGTAAACAAATCACTATATTGCCCAGCTTCAATGGAAGGTGTTGTTGTTGATGTAAAAGTCTTTACCAAAAAAGGATATGAAAAAGATATTCGTGCCATAAAAGCTTATGAAGAAGAAAAAGCTATCTTGGATAACGAACATCACGATCAACTTTTAATGATCGACCGTGAAGAGATTTTGAGAATTTCACATTACTTATCAAAACAAACTCTTGCAAAAGAGGTAGCCGTAGGTGATGTAACATACAAAGCAGGCGGTAATGTGCCGGAAGAAGCCATTAGAAACATTAATCGTTTCGCCTTAAGAAGCGTAGTGCAATCTTTTGATTCTGATGTACAAAATGAGTATGAAGCACTCAAAAACTACTTTTTGAAGCAAAAGAAAAGATTAAAAATTGATCATGAAGAGAAATTATCAATTCTTGAAAAAGACGATATTTTGCCAAGCGGTGTTACTAAGCTAGTTAAAGTTTATGTTGCTACAAAACGAAAACTTAAAGTCGGTGACAAAATGGCAGGACGACACGGAAACAAAGGTATCGTATCAAACATAGTAAGAGAAATTGATATGCCGTACATGAGCGACGGTAGACCGGTTGATATGATCCTCAATCCTCTAGGGGTTCCATCTCGTATGAATATCGGACAAATACTTGAAGTGCATTTAGGTTTGATCGGTAAAAAACTCGGAGAACAGATACAAGAAATTTTTGAGAGCAAACAACAAGATTTTGTTGAGCAACTTAGAGAAAAAATGATACAAATAGCCGATATAGCAAAACTCATGAATGCTAAAGAATTCTTGCATTCAATATCAGATGAAGATTTACTAACATATGCTAGAGATTGGTCGAATGGTGTTAAATTTGCTACTCCTGTATTTGAAGGTACAAACGAAGAAGAGTTTGCTAAATTATTTGAATTGGCAAAAATGGAAGAAGATGGAAAAACCATACTCTTTGATGGAAAAACCGGTGAACAAATGATAGAAAGAGTTAACGTAGGTTATATGTATATGCTCAAACTACATCACTTGGTTGATGAAAAAGTACATGCTAGAAGTACCGGACCATACTCTCTTGTAACACAACAGCCAGTTGGCGGTAAAGCATTGTTTGGTGGTCAAAGATTTGGAGAGATGGAGGTATGGGCACTAGAAGCTTACGGTGCCGCTCATATTCTAAAAGAGATGTTGACTATCAAATCGGATGATGTTGAAGGAAGAGCTAGAGCATATCGTGCCTTAACAAAGGGCGAAAGTGTTCCGGAATCTGGGGTACCAGAAACTATGTTTGTATTGACCAAAGAGCTTCAAGCTTTGGGTCTTGATGCACAACTATTTGAAAATAAAAAAGAAGAAGAGGCTGACAATGAGTAATGTATTAGAAAATTTAGTACCAATTGATTTACGTAGCGAAGAGAAACCTCATGATATTGAAGCGTTGCAACTCAAAGTAGCAAGTCCAGAGAAAATTTTATCATGGAGCTACGGTGAGGTAAAAAAACCGGAAACTATCAACTATCGTACACTAAAACCTGAGAGAGACGGACTTTTTTGTGCCAAAATTTTTGGCCCGATCCGTGATTATGAGTGTTTGTGCGGTAAATATAAAAAGATGCGATATAAAGGCGTAGTATGTGAGAAATGCGGAGTTGAAGTAACTAGCTCTAAAGTCAGACGTTCACGTATGGGCCACATCGAGCTTGTAGTGCCTGTAGCACATATTTGGTATGTCAGCTCACTTCCAAGCAGAATCGGAACACTTTTGGGTGTTAAAATGAAAGACTTGGAAAGAGTACTTT
Organism: Campylobacterales bacterium; assembly: GCA_016937075.1. Lineage (GTDB taxonomy): Bacteria > Campylobacterota > Campylobacteria > Campylobacterales > Sulfurovaceae > BN30871. The sequence continues at coordinate 4,299 of JAFGWQ010000079.1, forward strand.
ATTATGAAGCATATATAGTTAAAGATTCAGGAGAAGCAGCTCTTGATAGTGATGGTTCAAAACTTTTATCAAAATACGACGTTCTAAATGAAGAGCAGTATCAACAAATATCACAACGCTTTGGCAATGATGCATTTGATGCACGCATGGGCGGTCAGGTTATACAAGAGTTGCTAGCTGATCTTGATCTAGTGTCAATGTTTAGAGAACTAAAAGAAGAGATTGCTACAACCAAATCAGAAGCTAAAAGCAAAATGATCGTAAAACGTCTAAAAGTCATTGAAGCATTTTTACATTCAGGTAATCGCCCTGAATGGATGATGCTCACTCATTTGCCTGTTCTCCCACCTGACCTTAGACCCTTAGTTAGTCTAGATGGCGGAAAATTTGCTGTTTCTGACGTAAACGACCTATATAGAAGAGTTATCAACAGAAACCAAAGACTTAAAAGATTGGTTGAACTTGATGCTCCGGAAATCATTGTTAGAAATGAAAAAAGAATGCTTCAAGAAGCAGTCGATGCTCTATTTGATAACGGCAGAAGAGGAAATGCAGTAAAAGGTGCAAACAAAAGACCTCTTAAGTCGCTTTCAGAAATTATCAAAGGTAAGCAAGGTCGTTTTAGACAAAACTTGCTTGGTAAAAGGGTTGACTTCTCTGGCCGTTCGGTTATCGTTGTTGGGCCGGATTTGCGTATGGATCAATGCGGATTGCCTAAAAAAATGGCGGTTGAACTATTTAAGCCGCATTTGATGGCTAAGCTTGAAGAAAAAGGGTATGCAACTACACTTAAACAAGCTAAAAAAATGATTGAAAAACAAGTTAATGAGGTATGGGAATGCTTAGAAGAGGTAGTTGAAAACTATCCGGTACTTCTAAACCGTGCTCCAACATTGCATAAGCTTTCCATTCAAGCGTTTCATCCTAGACTGATCGAAGGTAAAGCAATTCAGCTTCATCCGCTTGTGTGTGCTGCATTTAATGCTGACTTCGACGGTGACCAAATGGCGGTACACGTACCGCTTTCTGATGAAGCTATTGCTGAAGCAAAAATATTGATGCTTGCATCTATGAATATTTTGCTTCCGGCATCAGGTAAAGCTGTTACAGTACCTTCTCAAGATATGATTTTGGGTCTTTACTATCTGACACTAGAAAAAACAGATGTAAAAGGTGAGCACAAACTTTTTGGCAATATTGATGAAGTTATGATCGCTTTTGAACAAGGTTCACTTGATCTAAATGCAAAAATTAGAACATTGGTCGGTGGAAAAGTTATCACTTCTACTACAGGAAGACTTATTTTGCGTTCTATTATTCCTGAGTATGTGCCGGAAAAATATTGGAACAAAATTCTTAAGAAAAAAGATATCGGTACATTGGTTGACTATATTTATAAAGTTGGCGGTTTGTCTATAACAGCAGAATTCTTGGATAATCTGAAAGATATGGGTTTCAAATACGCGACTAAAGTCGGTGTTTCTATCTCTATTGATGATATCAAAATACCTGAACAAAAAGAACAGATCGTCGGTGATGCAAAAACAGAAGTTAAAACTATCCAATCTCAATTTGCAGCAGGTCTGTTGACAGATCAAGAGAGATATAACAAAATTATTGATATCTGGACAGATGCTAATAATGAAATTGCCGATGCTCTTATGAAGCTTATCCAAAACGATAAAGGCGGATTTAACTCAGTTCATATGATGGCTGACTCGGGGGCTAGGGGTAGTGCTGCTCAGATAAGACAGCTTTCTGGTATGCGTGGACTTATGGCAAAATCGGACGGAACGATTATTGAGACACCAATTACATCCAATTTCCGCGAAGGTCTTAATGTATTGGAGTACTTTATTTCGACGCACGGTGCTAGAAAAGGATTGGCAGATACCGCTCTTAAAACAGCGAATGCCGGATATTTGACTAGAAAACTTATCGATGTTGCCCAAAATGTTAAAATCAGTATGGAAGATTGCGGAACTCACGAAGGCGTAGAGGTTTCTGATATCATAGTCGGTAATGAGATGATAGAACCTCTTAGTGATCGTATTTACGGACGCGTTGCTGCTGAAGATATCATTGACCCTGTTACAAATGAGATCATTGCCAGCGAAGGTATAATGATAGATGAAGAGATCGCTACTAAAGTAAAAGATGCCGGCGTACGTGCTGTTGTTATAAGAGCACCGTCAAGCTGTAAAGCACCAAAAGGTATTTGTGCTAAATGTTACGGTCTAAATATGGCCGAAAACAGAATCGTAAATAAAGGCGAAGCAGTAGGTGTAATTGCAGCTCAATCAATCGGTGAACCTGGAACTCAGTTGACACTAAGAACTTTCCACACCGGCGGTACTGCAACGGCAGGAAAAGAAGAGAGACAAGTAGTAGCGACAAAAGAAGGTTTCATAAGATATTACAACCTTTCAGTATATCGCAACAAAGAAGACAAACTCATTGTTGCCAATAGAAGAAATGCCGGAATATTGCTTGTAGAACCAAAGATAAAAGCAACTGCTGATGGCACGGTATCTATTGTCGTAACTCACGATGAATATGTAATATCTGTTAAATCAGGCGATGCTTCAAATGGCGAAACCAAATATACACTTAGAAAAAGTGATGTTTCTAAGTCAAATGAACTTGCCGGCGTTGCAGGTAATATCGAAGGCAAGCTTTTCTTGCCGTTTGAAAATGGAGACAAAGTTAATAAGGGTGAATCTATCGTAGAACTTATTAAAGAAGGATGGAGTGTCCCAAATCGTATCCCATTTGCCAGTGAGCTTAAAGTTGAAGACGGTGCACCTGTCACACAAGAGATATATTCTGATGCCAAAGGTACTGTTAAATATCTGATGCTAAATGGTGATTATCTCGAGCCTACAGGTATCAAAAAAGGACACGAAGTAAACGAAAAAGGTATATTTGCCGTTATTGTTGATGAACATGATAGAGAAGCTTCTAGACACTATATCTCTAGAGGATCTATTATTGTAGCAGATAACGATACACATGTGGAAAAAGGTTCCGTCCTTTCTACTCCTGTGGTGAATGTACAAACAATAATCGCAGAATGGGATCCATATTCTGAACCTGTAATCGCAGAAGAGAATGGTAAAGTTAAATTTGAAGATATCATCGCCGGTGTTACGGTAAGTGAACAATTTGATGAACTGACAGGTGTGGTTAGATTGGAACTTAATGAATATATTCCGTCAATTTACAAACCGGCTATTGCACTTGCTACAGCAAGCGGAGAGATTATTCGCTACCAGCTTGATGCAAAAACCGCATTATATGTTAAAGACGGTGATGAAGTAAACACTGCTGATCTATTGGCAAAACGTCCAAAAGCTGCTATCAAATCAAAAGATATCACAGGGGGTCTTCCTAGAGTTTCTGAACTCTTTGAAGCAAGACGTCCTAAAGATATTTCACTTATAGCGCAAATAGACGGTGTTGTAAGCTTTGGTAAGGCTCTTAGAGGAAAAGAGAGAATTATTATTCGTGGTGAAAACGGTCAAGAGATCGAACAATTTGCCGATAAAACAAAAACTATCTTGGTAAACGATGGAGATTTTGTCCATGCCGGTGAAAAACTAACCGATGGTATCGTATCGAGTCATGACATCCTAGCATCTCTTGGAGAGAAAGCACTATTTGAATATATAGTAAGCGAAGTTCAACAAGTCTATAGAAGACAAGGTGTTAATATTGCAGATAAACATATTGAGATTATTGTTTCTCAAATGATGAGACAGGTCAAAATCCTTGAAAGCGGAGATAGTAAATTTATCGCAGGAGATATTATCTCTAAACGTAAATTTAAAGAAGAAAATGAAAGAATGATAGCACTTGGAGGCCAACCTGCGATTGCTGAACCAATGCTTGTCGGTATCACGCGTTCAGCAGTTGGGGCCGATAGTATTATTTCAGCAGCATCTTTCCAGGATACTACAAAAGTACTTACTTCGGCTTCTATCGCAGGTACTATTGATATGCTTGAAGATTTGAAAGAAAATGTTGTAATCGGACGACTTATTCCAGTTGGAACCGGTATGATCAAACTCGAGGATATCCATCTATCTCAAGAATAGCGCCACTCCCCAATTCTTGGGGATAAGCTCAATTAAAGCTATTTTAGGTAAAATATGCTCCATTTTTCTGAATTTTATGCCACGTAAAGCTATTTATTGGATAGTTTTCCGTGGCATAACCACACAGATTCAATTCAAACTATAAAAACACGAAAGGAAATAAATTGCCAACCATTAATCAGTTGATTCGCAAAGAGCGAAAAAAAGTGGTGAAAAAATCAAAATCACCAGCATTGGACAAATGTCCTCAAAGAAGAGGTGTATGCACAAGAGTTTATACTACAACCCCAAAAAAACCTAACTCAGCACTTAGAAAAGTAGCAAAAGTTAGACTTACAAGCGGATTTGAAGTAATCTCTTATATCGGAGGAGAAGGTCACAATCTTCAAGAACACTCAATCGTTCTAGTTAGAGGCGGTAGAGTAAAAGACTTACCGGGTGTTAAATATCACATTGTTCGTGGTGCATTAGATACTGCAGGTGTTGCAAAACGTACTGTATCTCGTTCTAAATACGGTGCAAAAAGACCTAAAGCTAAATAAGCAAGTTTGTCGTTAGACTAAAAGGCAGGTGTTGTCAGTATCCTTAGTGGGACAATACTTGAGTAAATCATCAAAATTTAAAGATTGAAGGAAAAAATATGAGAAGAAGAAAAGCTCCTGTTAGACCAGTACTTGCTGATCCAGTTTATGGCTCAAAAGTACTTACAAAATTTATAAATGCTATCATGTATGATGGTAAAAAAAGTGTTGCACAAAGCGTAATGTATGGTGCAATAGAGAGAATTGAATCGAAATCTGGTGAAAAAGGCATCGAAGTATTCAATCAAGCGATGGAAAATATCAAGCCTGTAATGGAAGTAAAAAGCCGTCGTGTTGGTGGAGCTACTTATCAAGTGCCTATCGAAGTAAGACCTGCTAGACAACAAACTTTGGCTATTAGATGGCTTATCATTGCTGCTAGAAAGAGAAATGAAAGAACAATGATCGAAAGACTTAGTAACGAACTTATGGATGCTGCAACTGGTAAAGGTGCTGCGTATAAGAAAAAAGAAGATACATACAAAATGGCTGAAGCAAACAAAGCATTTGCACACTATCGCTGGTAAGGAAAATTTATGTCAAGATCACATCCACTTGAAAAAGTAAGAAATATAGGAATTGCAGCGCATATCGATGCAGGCAAGACTACAACTACAGAGAGAATCCTGTTTTATACAGGCGTATCGCATAAAATCGGAGAAGTACATGATGGTGCTGCGACGATGGACTGGATGGAGCAAGAGCAAGAAAGAGGTATTACTA
>JAFGWQ010000080.1 GCA_016937075.1 Campylobacterales bacterium
ATAGTTAAAGGCGCATATCCAATTATGTTTTTTAATGAAAAAGGTGAGGCGAAAGAGGATGCTTTTCTTGTAAAGCTTAATAAAATAGTCAAGAAAAATGAGACATTTGCAATTATCTGCCGTACAGGTTCAAGAACAACAGCTATAGCCCCGTTTTTGTCCGATGAGAAAGATTATAACGTCGTTAATCTTCAAGGCGGTATCATGAAGCTTATGCAAGATGGCTACAAACCTGTACCTTATCGTGCTAGATAGGGTACATAAAGCAACAAGGCTTAATACTATAAATTAAACCTTCTTGCTCAATGCTTCTATATTAGTATTGTCGCCCAATACTACAAGTATATCTCCCTCTTCTAGGATATCGTCATTTTCAAATCTAGTATGCCATGTTCCTTGATGTTTGTATGCGATAGGCTTAACATGGTAATCATTTTCAAATGTTGATGACAATATCGATGTCCCAACCCAAAAGTTAGGCACTGTTAATTTAGCCAATTTCATAGTAATAGAAAGGTCTATAGTTTCGTAATACATATTTGCAACCATTTTTTTAACTATTTTTTTGGCTGTTTCCATCTCAGGGTATACGACTTTTGAAGCGCCTATTTTAGATAATATTTGACCATGAACACGAGTAATTGCTTTGGCTATGACCGTTTGTACCCCTATCTCTTTGAGGGCCATTACAGTTAATATACTGGCTTCGATATTTTCTCCAATGCTGACGATAGCTACATCAACTTGTCCGATACCGGCTTCACTTAGAGCATGCATATCGGTTGAGTCCAATATGATCGCGTCTTGTACAAATTCACTGATTTCTCTTATTTGATCTTCGTTTATATCTGCTGCTATAACACTCATTCCTTGCTGTGCCAGCCCTTTGGCAACATGAAATCCAAATTTTCCGAGTCCAATTACGGCAAAACTTTTCATACTATTATCCTTCCTTCAGAGTATTTTATACGACTAAGAGTCGCTTTGCCAATAATGGCTATTGTAAATGCAAAGACACCTATGCGTCCCATTAGCATAAGCAGCATTATGTTCAATTTTCCGGCATCACTAAATAATGCACTATAGCTCAGTACTCCTCCATTGCCTGTAGAAAGCCCCACGGTGCCAAATGCTGAAGTCGTTTCAAACAATATCCTTAGAAATGGTAACTTTTCAATTTCGCTCAATACTATAGTTGAAAAAACAACATAAAGTGATGCTATAAAAATAATCGTATATGCTTTATTGATTTGATATGATGGGATTGAACGGTGGAAAATATGTACATTTGTTTCGCCTCTTAGGGTATACCACATCCCTAAAAATGCTAATGCTACAGTGGTAACTTTTAAACCCCCTGCAGTTCCTCCCGGGCCTCCTCCTGTCATCATAAAAAAAGTTCCAAAAAACAAATTAGAATCCGTTAATGTAGACAAATCAAAAGTATTGAATCCTGCCGTGCGATAGTTGACGGATGCAAACCAAGCAGCCATGATTTTGTGATATATTGACATCTCTTTAAAAGCATGATCCCATTCTAATGATAACAGCAAAAACATACCAATAAAAATCAATATTATATACATTGTTAAAACAATTTTGGTATGAGTTGATATACGATTAACTTCTTTTTTATAATAGTTTGAAAGCTCTATAATGACAATATATCCCAGACCGCCTGATATAATCAAAAATGGAATAGTAAGATTGATAATGATGTCTTGACTATACCCCATAAGATTATCGTTAAATAGCGAAAAACCGGCATTATTAAAAGCTGAAATGGCATGAAAAGTACCAAACCACAATGCTTTCCCAAAAGGCATATCTACCCAAAAGCGGAGAGTTAGAATGATGATACCGCTAACTTCTATCATTGCAATTGAAGCAACTACGATCTTTAAAAACCTAACCAATCCTTCCATACCAGGATAGTTTAATGATTCTTGCAACAGCATACGGTCTCTGTGTGCAATTTTTTGACGACGCATGACTGTTAGAAATGTGACTGCAGTCATATAACCCAACCCTCCTATTTGGATAAGCAGCATTATAATAAACTGTCCGAATAATGTAAAATCACCTGCGGTGTCTTTGACGATCAACCCTGTAACGCAAACAGCAGATGTGGATGTAAAAAGCGCATCTATAATTCTTAATTCACCGTTGTGAGCGAATGGCAACATTAGCAATGCGGAACCAAATGCTATAAGAGCTATAAAGCTCAATAAAATAAGTTTTATTTCATGCGTGTGAGGGTTCGTAGTTTATCCTTTTATGCAGTTGCGCATATTAAACGATCATGTTGCTTATGATTGTTTTGTTTTTAATGGCTGGTTCTCTCTTAGTTGCGTTAATATTTCATTAAAACTTTTTTCTTTTAAAAGCCCGGCAAATTGTTGACGATATGTTTGGATGATACTAACACCGGCTAATTCTACATCATATATGAGCCAATTCCCACTATTATTGCTATTGTGAAAATTATAATTTATTTTGTATGTCTCGTCTTTGCCGATAACTTCTGTTTGTAATTGCAATCTACCTTTTAGATACGGTTTTACACCCTTATATATCACTTTTTGATTATTATAAAGATCGAGTTTGTCAAGATATGACTGTTTCAGCCTTGCTATAAATAGCCTTGAAAACTCTTTTTGTTGTGCGGGAGTAATGGAACCCCAGGTTTTGCTGCTCAAGGCTAATTTTGCCATAAGGCCATAATCAAAAACAGGATCAAGGGTGCGAATAATTTCTTGCCCTCTTATTGTATTGGATTCTTTTTTCTTTAATACTGTCAATACCTTGTTGATTTTGCTTTGCATAACCGGCTCGATCTCGTTTTGCCTTAACGCAAAAGACGGAATGCTAAATATTGCTAATAGCAAAAGTATTTTAAGTAGTTTGTTTATCTTTATCACAAATTATTCCTTTATTTTTTGTCTTCTTTGTTGAGTATATGCATCACGTAAAAATGAGTATAGATCTAAAGCATCTTTTTTGATCAAATCGTATTCACCTAGATGCAGGGATGTTTTATTGATCAATTCTACGCTGGCTATCAATATATCCTGACCGGTATTTTGCGGTATCTTATAGCAAATATCATCCGCATCTGCACTATAAAGCGGGCTTATATAAGTATCACCGACCAATCCAACGGTATCACGTAAGTTCGATGAGCCAAGGATCGGTAATACTATATACGGACCTTCTGGCAAACCATAAAAACCTAGTGTTTGGCCAAGATCTTCGTCGTGTCTCTCCCATCCTAGATCCGTTTTGGCCGGATCAAATAAGCCACCTAGCCCAAAAATTGTATTTACAACAAATCGTCCGGTTTCTTCGGCAGAATTTTGAATTTTAAATTGCAATAAATTGTTTGCCAATCTTATCGGAAAGCGCAAATGATGAAAAAGATTATTTACCGAGATCCTAGCTTTCTCTGGCAGTATTTTGGCATAACCTGTAGCTATAGGGTCGGCAATATTTTTATAAAATTTATCATTGACATTTGTCATAAACTTATTGTATCCGCTAAATGGATCGAAAACAGCAGTTTCGTTAACGTTGCCAAACTCATCTTCAAATGAAGTTGTATTACCGGTGCTTGTATTGATTTCGCTGGTTGCATTAACATCGGACAAACTAGTTATTGATGTTGCTGTAGAGTTGTTTTCAATTGCCGTATCAGCAAATGTATTTGTATAATTTAATAACAGTGCAATGATAAAAATCTTTCTTATATTCATCTTAATCTGCCTTTGTATGAATTTTCCAATATTATATCTATATTTTTTTGAATTTGCATTATAAAAAATACGAATAAATTATCTATTTTGTTTGTTTTAATTTGATTACGCATATGAAAAAAAGCAAACAAGTATAAATATACAATTCGATAAAATATTAATAATGTTTTTCAAGGATATTTCATATGGCAAAAAAAATTGCATCAGCTAGGATCGGCACAGAGAGTTCGGAGTTATTAAAAGAGTTAAATAATTCATTTCCTTTTGATAAAGTACTTTACCGAGAAGATATAGAAGGTTCCAAAGCTCATGCTGCCATGTTGGCTCATCAGGGCATTATCTCAAATGATGATTTATCTAGCATTACAGACGGTCTCAATAAGATTCTTGAAGAAATTGAGTCAGGTTCTTGGAAGCTTAAAGGAGATGATGAGGATATACATATGGCAATTGAGGGTCGCTTGACATCCAAGATAGGCGACGCTGGCAAAAGACTTCATACTGCTAGAAGTAGAAATGACCAAGTCGCACTTGATTTTAGACTTTTTGTACAGAGACAAACCAAAGAGATATCTTCATTGCTTGTAAAACTCATATCTACCTTTGTAGATATTGCAAAAGATCATACCGATACATTGTTGCCGGGAATGACACATTTGCAGCATGCTCAACCTATCAATTTTGGATATCATATGATGGCATATGCGAGTATGTTCAAACGAGATTACGAGAGATTTATAAGCAGTTATGATAGAAACAATTTTTCTCCTATCGGTTGCGCAGCACTTGCAGGAACTCCACATCCTATTGACCGCCAAATGACGGCTTCAATTCTTGGTTTTAAAGCACCTACACTTAATTGTCTAGATACGGTAAGCGATAGAGATTTTGCATTAGAAATTTTATTTAATATATCTACAATGATGATGCATATCAGCCGCCTAAGCGAAGAGCTTATCTTGTGGAGCAGCAGCGAGTTTCGCTGGATCACACTATCTGACAGACATTCTACGGGAAGCTCTATCATGCCGCAAAAGAAAAATCCGGATATCCCCGAATTGCTTCGCGGCAAGACAGGCAGGGTGAACGGTAATCTCATAGCCTTGCTTACGGTTATGAAAGGCTTACCGTTAGCATATAATAAAGATATGCAAGAGGACAAAGAAGGAGTATTTGATAGTGTAAATACCGCAAAACTTTCCATTATGGTGCTTGATGAAATGCTTGGTCAGATGACTGTCAATAGTTCTCGCATGGAGAATGCCTGTATGGTAGGACATTTAAGTGCTACGGATCTGGCTGATTATTTGGTAAAAAAAGTCGGTATGCCGTTTCGAGATGCCTATCACATAGTCGGCAATGTGGTCAATCTTGCCGAAGAGCAGGGGTTGGATATATCAGAACTTAGTTTAAATGATTTACAAAGTATAGAGAGCCGCATACAAGAAGATGTCATGGCCGTATTAAATAACCGCTCATCTATGAATGCCCGCACCTCAGAAGGAGGTACGGCAACTGCAAGAACTCTAGAACAGATAGAGAGTATGCAAACATGGATGGACAGTATTAAATAA
>JAFGWQ010000081.1 GCA_016937075.1 Campylobacterales bacterium
AGAGCATATCAATCCGTCATTGGTTGATGACATTTTAGATGATGGACTCATCCCGGTCATCGCTCCAATAGCTGGAAGCAATGCAGTCGGTCATCCCGGGTTTAATATAAATGCCGATCTGGCTGCTAGCAAAATAGCTGTTGCGCTTCAGGCAGATAAAGTGCTTTTTTTAACGGATACTGCCGGAGTATTGGATAAGGAGGGCAATTTGTTAACAAATCTAAGTGTGGGGAAAACAAATCAGCTAAAAGCGGACGGGACAATTTACGGCGGTATGGTGCCAAAGGTAGATGCTTGTATAGAGGCACTAAGAGGCGGAGTGAGCAGGGCTCATATCATTGACGGCAGAGTAGAACATTCATTACTTTTGGAGATTTTGACAAGCAGCGGAGTCGGTACTTTTATAGAATTATAATCAGGACTCTGGGATAACACTTTTTGTCATTTGTAAAAAATAGCAAAGAAGCTATTGAGGAGAGAAAAAATGAAAGACAAAGATTACAAAGAAGAGCTTTATAATTTACAAGTCGAGCTGGTAAAGTTCCAAAGACATGTAATTAAAAAAAATTTAAAAGTATGTCTGGTATTTGAGGGCAGGGATGCATCCGGAAAAGATGGAACGATAAAGAGATTTATGGAACATTTGAGTCCTAGAGAGGCTAAAGTCGTTGCTTTGGACAAACCAAGCGACAAAGAAACCAAATCATGGTATTTTCAAAGATATGTGTCAAACTTGCCAAGCGGCGGACATATAGTATTTTTCAATAGAAGCTGGTATAACAGAGCCGGTGTCGAAAAAGTCATGGGTTTTTGTACCAAAAAAGAATATTCTCTTTTTATGGAAGAGGTTGGAAGTTTTGAGCATCTATTGACACATTCTGGTATTATACTGTTGAAATATTATTTGGACATCAGCAAAGATGAGCAAAAAGAAAGACTTGAAAGCAGAAAAAAAGATCCGTTAAAGCAGTGGAAAATAAGCCAGATTGACGAACAAGCACAAAAATATTGGGATGATTATTCTGATGCAAGAAATGAAATGCTTGAAAAGACCTCTTTTGTATTTACTCCTTGGTGTGTAGTTCACACTGATGATAAAAAAACAGCTAGAATCAATGTAATGAAGGATTTTTTGTCCAAAATGGATTATCCTGATAAAAATGAACAATACTTAGACATTGATCATAGTGTTATTTGCCAGTATAAACCTGAGTGTTATATAAAGGGATTGATAGCTAAATAATAATTGAATTTAAGTATTTATCAAATAAAGTCTGCATATGGCAATTTACCTTGTTTTGCCAAAGAGAATAAAATCTTATTTTAAGATGGTATAATTATTTAATAATATTATTGGTAAAAACCAAGAAGAGCAGCAAATAAGGAATTTAAAATATGAGATTTATAGAGACTCGCGGCAATGATGGGATCAAAGCAAAATATGTAACATTTTCGGAAGCCATTTTGTCGCCTAGTGCTAGTTTCGGTGGACTTTATGTGCCCGAACAATTACCCAAATTAGACGACGAATTTATAGCCAAACATCTCGATAGCTCTTATAAAACATTAGCACTTGATTTTTTAACTAAATGTGATATAGATATAGATAATGATATTTTGCAAGAAGCACTAGCGCGTTATGATGCATTTGATGATGCTGCCAATCCGGTACCTGTCGTGCAAATAGAAGATGATTGTTTTGTGAGTGAACTTTATCATGGCCCGACTCGTGCTTTTAAAGATATGGCATTGCAGCCATTTGGGTATATTTTAAGCTCTTTGGCAAAAAAAAGAGATGAAAATTATCTTATTATGGCAGCTACAAGCGGCGATACCGGGCCTGCTACGCTTGAGACTTTTAAAAATCAATCAAATGTCAAAGTAGCTTGTCTTTATCCGGACGGCGGAACAAGTGATGTGCAAAGACTGCAGATGGTCACAGAAGATGCTTCAAATTTATTTGTATTTGGAGTAAAAGGTGATTTTGATGATACTCAAAATGCACTCAAATCACTTTTGGCTTCGGAAGATTTCAATGAAACTTTGAAAGCTAAAAATATCAAATTATCGGCTGCCAATTCCGTAAACTTTGGACGCATCATATTTCAGATCATTTATCATATACACAGTTATATAGTTTTACTAAGAGATAAAAAGATCTCTATGGGCGATAAGATATATCTCGTCGTACCTAGTGGTAATTTTGGTAATGCATTGGGAGCTTATTATGCTAAAAAAATGGGACTTCCTGTGGCAAAAATACTCATCTCTTCAAATCGAAACAATATTCTTACTGATTGGATCACAAATGGTGCTTATGATCTGACAAGCAGACATTTGGTGCATACTATATCTCCTGCTATGGATATACTAAAAAGTTCAAATGTAGAGAGAATTTTATTTGATAAATTTGGATATGAGAGAACCAAAGAACTAATGGATGATTTGGCATCAAACGGTAAATATGAGCTGACATCTGAGGAATTGGAAGTTTTGAGAGAAGATTTTGATGCATCGTTTTCTACAGATGAAGAGTGTGAAGATGTGATAGGAGAATATGCTAAAAAAGGCTACATCATGGATCCGCATACGGCAACTTGTATAAGAGCTTATAAAACTCTAAGAGAACAAAAGCTTCCGACAGTTGTATACTCTACTGCTGAATGGACCAAATTTAGCCCGACTGTTTCTAGGGCTTTGGGGCATGAAGTTAAAAATGATATAGATGCTCTTGATTGGATCAAAGATCACGTTCATTTAAAAGTTCCAAAAATGGTAACAGAATTATTTAGTAAGCCGTTAATTCATGAGAAAGTTATAGACAAAAATACTATCAAGGAGAATATTTTTAGTATTTTGTAACATTTAATACCCAAAAGGGGGAAATCATGAAAAAAATTATATTTTTTATGATATTGGGGTTAACGGCGATGGTTTTTGCTCAACAATCAACAAGGTCAGCCAATGATGCCTTAGAGTGCGTAAGATTAAATTTTAAAGCACCAAAATGCAAAGATTTTACAACCAAAGAGAGAAATTTGGCTGTAGAATGCGTAAGATTAAACTTCACAACCCCCATGTGTCAACCATACAATCAAACAATAATTGCTTCAAACTCAATAGAAAATACTTTAAATGACGATGAGAAGATATTGAGCAGTGATGACAATATTGTGCCTATTCAAAAAATACCCCCTATAGACTCTACGGCCCGATCAAATCTAAATGAAAATATACAGAGCAGCAGTGCAGATTTTACTTCTAATTTTCAAAGTACATATTCTGTCGAAAGAGGAGATACTCTAGGTAAAATTGCTATTAAATTTGGTGTAGCGCAAGGTGAGATCAAGATATTGAACCCGTCTATCGATTTCCGTGAATTAAAAACAGGCACCCAGATAGTAATGCCGCTTTCACAAGATAAGATCAATGCAATAGTCAAAAAAAGCAAGATAAAAACGAAACCTCAAGAGCATAAGATCATTACAGAGCCAAAGGGGCGAAAGCTTAGGGTTATAGCTTCAGCATATACATCACATGTATCCCAGTGTGATAGTTCTCCCTTTATTGCTGCGTGGGGACATCGTCTTGCCCCAGGTGAGAAAGTTATAGCAGTATCAAGAGACCTGATCAGCCAATATGGATTAACAAATGGTTCAAAAGTAAGGATTAGCGGATTGGAGGGATATTACACTGTTAGAGACAAAATGAATCAGAGATACACAAAGCATATAGATATTTACATGGGCTTGGATAAGCGAAAGGCTCTTCGCTGGGGCAGGAGAAGTGTAACTATATATTGGTAATTTATTGTAAAGATTCAAACAATTCCCAGAGTTCGAGATATTTTTCACTTTTGATATCATACTCGCTTTGGGTTTTATTTAACATCTTAGTTAGCTCATTTAATCCTTTTTCTTGATAGCAATCGGGATTGCTTAGACATTTATGAAGCTCATCAAGTTTGTATTCTAGTTCTTCTATCTCTTGCGGCAGCAAATCAAATTCTCTTTGTTCTTTGTAGCTAAGTTTTGTTTTTGTTTTGACAGCAGCAGGTGTTGCCTGCAGTGGAGTATCTTTAAACTCTTTTTCCATTGACTCTATCTCTCTGAGCTCTTTTTCTATCATAAGATAATCGCTATAAGGCTGATGCGACTCTTCTATATTTCCTTTTCCGTCAAGTATGAAAAGTTTAGAAGCTACTTTGTCCACAAAATATCTATCATGCGATACAACTAGCAATGCCCCGCCAAAATTAATTAGCTGCTCTTCAAGAATAGTAATAGTTTGAATATCAAGATCATTTGTAGGTTCGTCCAATATGAGACAATCTACTTTCTTTGCAAACAACAATGCAAGCGCCACACGATTCTTTTCTCCACCGCTAAGCATGCCTATTTTTTGGTCTAAAAACTCTTTTGGGAATAAAAAGCTTTTGAGATAACCGTATACATGCATATTTTTCCCATCGACTTCTATGATATCACCGCCATTCGGGCAAAAAGTCTCAAGCAAGCTCTTTTCATCATCTAGCATATCCCTATGCTGATCAAAATATCCTATAGCAAAATCCCCCTTGTCTATCTTCCCGCTAAGTGGAGCTGTTGTGCCAAGCATTAATTTAAGCAGAGTAGATTTTCCAGAACCGTTTATGCCTACTATGGCTATCTTGTCGTGTTGAAGTATGCGTGTTGTAAAATTTGTAATTAGAGGTTTTTCCGGCAAGCCATATGTCACATTATGAAGATCAAAAAGCATTTTTTTTCTAGATACACTTTCGTTTCTATTGAAATGTTTTTTCTCTCTCTCTAGCTCTACTACCATTTTACGGATCAAGGTAGGATTTTTTTTGGCATTTTCGCGAAGTTCAAAGACCCTTTGTTTGCGCCCTTGATTTCTTTTTTCTCTAGCCCTTACACCTTTGCTTAGCCACGCCTCTTCTTGTTTGAGGAGTCTAAGCAGGTTTTCGTGTCCTTTTTGCAATGAATGGAGTCGTTGTTCTTTAAGAGCGAGATAGTTTTGGTATCCGCCTTGATAGCTTACAAGCTGTTGATTGTCTACCTCTACAACTCTGGTAGCTATGGTATCTATGAAATATCTATCATGAGATATAAACAATAATGTAAATTTTTCTTTGAGCAGTATCTCTTCTAGAAACTCTACCATATATACATCTAAATGGTTGGTAGGTTCATCCAGTAAAAGCACATCAGGTTTTTTTAAGATCAGTCCAGCCAAGGCAACACGACGTTGTTCACCTCCTGAGAGGGAATTGACAAGTCTATTTTCATAATCTTTTAGTTTGAATTCTTGCAATACTCGCTCTATCTTGTCATCCAGGTTCCATGCATTATGGTGGTCAAGAAAGTTTGTAAGCTCGGCATGTTTTTTAAGAAGCTCTATGTTGTCGAAATCAGTTGCTAGTTTTTCACCGATTTTATCATAATTAGATTTGGCTTCATATAGCGCTGTCAACTCCAAGCTTATCGCTTCTCGTACTGTTAGATTGGGCCTAAAGAGCGGGTGTTGTGACAGCATCTCTATTTGTACATTGCCTTGAACTACCCTTTTGCCTTCTGTCGGTTCTTCCGTGCCGGCTATTATTTTCATAAGTGTAGATTTACCACACCCATTTTGACCGACGATAGCTATTCGTTCACCCTCATTGAGATGAAAGTCTATGCCGTCAAGAAGCATTTTTATATTGTATTGTTTTTTGATAGCAAAGAGATCTACTAATGCCACTAATTGTCCTTGGATTTAATTGGCGTATTATACCAAAAAAGCCACTTTAAGCTTAACTAGATATATTTCAAATAAAAAAGGCAATATATGCTACAAGCATTAATTATATTATTTTCTATTTATACGGCTATCAAAGTATATGTTTCTGTTATGCAAATGGGCTATATTATTGATGAGAAACGCAAAGATGCCGTGTTGATGACAAAAGCAAAATATCAAGAAGCAGCAAAGTACGCAGTAGCAAAAGAAAAGCTAGACCTTACTGCTCATTTGGTGGAATATCTTC
Organism: Campylobacterales bacterium; assembly: GCA_016937075.1. GTDB lineage: Bacteria > Campylobacterota > Campylobacteria > Campylobacterales > Sulfurovaceae > BN30871. The sequence continues at coordinate 6,032 of JAFGWQ010000081.1, forward strand.
TATTTATTTGGTGGGCATTGATAGGATTTGAGATGATGTATAGCTTCTTATCGCAATATATATCACAATCCCCGTTTTTGGCAAGCATTATATTTTTAATTGGATATTTTACTATCGACTATATTGTATCCTTGCCGTTAAGTATTTATCAAACTTTTGTGATAGATAAGCATTTTGGGTTTACGAAGACCACGCCAAAACTATTTATCATAGATCAAATTAAAAGCATTATGCTTTTTTTGACAATAGGAATCGGGGTAATGGCACTATTGGTGTGGATAATAGAAAGTTTTGAGATGTGGTGGCTGTATGGATTCGTGTTCATTATGGCTATTTTGCTAATTATTAACTTTGCATACCCGACTATTATCGCGCCAATGTTTAATAATTTTACTCCCTTAGATGATGAAGAGCTGAAAAAAAAGATAGAAGTTCTTATGGAAAATGCCGGCATGAAAGCCGATGGTGTATTTGTGATGGATGCCAGTAAAAGAGATAATCGTCTAAATGCGTACTTTGGCGGTTTTGGCAAGAGTAAAAGAGTAGTGTTGTTTGATACACTTCTGGCAAAGCTGAGCCACGATGAGCTTATAGCTGTTCTAGGGCATGAGCTGGGCCATTATAAACATGGAGATATTTGGAAAAATATCGCGCTTATGACAATTTTGTTTTTTGGAGTGTTCTATCTTTTGGGACATTTGCCAGAATCGATCTTTGCAGAACTTCGCACAGCACCGATCGCAGGAGCAAAGATAGCATTTATAATGCTTGTATTTCCTCTTGTAACTTTTATTTGGATGCCGATCATGAGTTTATTTAGTAGGCACAATGAATACCAAGCCGATGAGTATGGTTCAAGCGTAGGCGGCAAGGAACATTTGGTATCAGCGTTGATAAAGTTGGTAGGCGAAAACAAAGCGTTTCCAAAGTCTCATCCGTTATATATATTCTTTTATTATTCCCATCCGCCTATTTTAGAGCGTCTTAAATCTTTGGGTTTCGATGAATCTGCAGCTAAAGGCGAGTCTGCATTGCCAGAAAATGGTATTTTTTCATTTATAAAGAAGTAACAGTGACCATAAAAGAAGCCCTTGGCTGGGCTAGCGAACAGTTGCAGTCTATATGCGAGCGTCCATTGTTTGAAGCTGAGCTGCTTTTAGCTTATCATTTGCATAAAGAGAGAATTTATCTGCATGCTCATGAACATGACAAGGTAGATAGTATAGATACGTTCAAAGCACTTATAGCAAGAAGATCATCTCATGAGCCATATGAGTATATAGTAGGCAAGGCAAGCTTTTATGATATAGAATTGTTTGTAAAACAGGGTGTTTTGATACCTCGTCCCGAGACTGAACTTCTCATTGATGAAGTAGCCCATATCTTAGAAAAAGAAAAAATAAGTTCAATTGCAGAAATAGGAGTAGGAAGTGGTGCTATATCGATAGTATTGGCACGTAAATTCCCGTCTTTGAAGATAATAGCTACAGATATATCTCTAGAGGCAATCGCGATTGCCAAACAAAATATAGAAGCATTTGGATTATCAGACCAGATCACTTTGGTGCATACCAATCTTCTCGACGGCATCGAAGTGCAAGTAGGACTAATTGTTAGCAATCCTCCTTATATCGCCAGTAATGCACCATTGGAATCTAATGTAAAAGATTATGAACCACATACGGCACTTTTTGGAGGAGAGAGAGGAGATGAACTGCTGCAGCAGATTATCACTCAAGCAAAACAAAAAGGTGCTTCATATCTAGCTTGCGAAATGGGATATGATCAAAAAGCATCCATGGAGCTTTTTTTAACACAAAGTGGAGTACAATATACTAGGTTTTATGATGATCTAGCGGGATTAAACCGCGGATTTATAACTAAATTTTAAAGGATTTATATGTCACCGATTTTTCGTAACGTTACTATGGCTTATCTGATTTTTTTATCTGTAGTTTTAGGAGCATCTTTGTATGCAGGAATGGTGGTTGCTCCTGTGACATTTAATACAGAAGATATATTTGGTTCTAGCGTTTTGAGTCAATTTCAAGAGGGTATGATAATGACTCAAAATTTTATTAAATTATCTTATTTGGTAACTCTATCCGTGATCGTGGCGGTTATTTATGAGGGCTACAAATATAAAAAAGGCGAGAGAGATAAGTTGACATTTATCGCACTGTTTTTGATGACGGCTACCGGATTGATGTTTTCTCACTATTATTTGCCTGATATCATAATTATGCAACAAGCAGGAGAAGAGATGACAAAAACACAACTATTTATCGATACACACAAAGCTTCTGAGGTTAATTTTAAAATATTTGCATTTGCATTGCTTCTTCTTTTGGTTCGTAATTTCAAAAAAGCATTGCGTTAAGGAATTGTGTTGATGAGTGAAATAATTACTCACCCTTTTTCTCCTATTGTTTTTAAGGATACAAAGACACTTATACTAGGCTCTTTTCCTAGTATAAGATCTATAGAAAATAACTTTTACTATACCCATCCCCAAAACCAATTTTGGAAAATATTATCGTATATCACGTCTTATCCTATAAATAATAGGGATCAAAAAATTTGGCTTTTAAAAGAGAGCAAAATAGGGCTTTGGGATATGATAAGCAGTTGCAATAGAGAAAATTCAGCCGACAGTTCCATAGAAGATGAAGAGGTCAATGATATAGCAGCATTGCTTGAAAGGTATCCTTCCATAAAGACCATTGCATTTACAGGCAGAAAATCACAGGCACTATTTGATCTTCATTTTGGACATTTGGATATAGATACATGTTATTTGCCTTCACCGTCTAGTGCTTATGCCAAGCTTTCAGTGGAGCAAAAAATAATTGCATACAAAGAGACCCTGAAGCTATGATATGGGCAATAGGTGATTTGCAAGGCTGCTATAAGCCATTTATGGAACTATTAGAAAAGATCAATTTTGACCCAAGTAGAGATCAATTATGGTTAGTTGGGGATCTAGTCAATCGAGGCAAGGGTTCTTTGGAGGCATTGGAATATGTTTATGAACATCAAAAAAGTATTAAAATCGTTTTGGGCAATCACGATATAGCACTTATTGCTGCATATTACGGCATCAAAAAAAGCAATCCTACAATAGAGCCTATATTAAATTCTCCTCGCGCCAAGGAACTTATAGATTGGCTTAGATGTCAGCCGTTATTATATGTAGATAGTGAACTAGGATATTGTATGGCACATGCAGGAATATCACCTCTATGGGATCTAAAAACAGCGAAAGCATATGCAAATGAGCTTGAAAAAAAACTTGCCGGAGATGATGTTGCCGCATGGCTTAAAAAAATGCTCAACAATTCTACTGATCGCATAAGCCTTGGCAATACAAGCGAAGAAGAAGAAATATTTGCTTTTAGTGCATTTTTGCGCATACGTTACTGTTTTGACGATGGAAGCATAGAGATAAGCCAAAAGGGCTCTCCGACACAAAAGCTAGAAGAGATGGGGCTATTGCCATGGTTTTTGTATCCCAAGAGGATACCTTTAGAATATAAGATTGTTTTTGGCCATTGGTCAACTTTGGGTTTTTATGAAGATGATAACGTCTTAGCGATTGATACAGGTTGTGTGTGGAACGGCAAATTAACTGCCGTTAGACTTGATGACAGGATGGTTAGTCCATGTTTTGTGGAATGTAACAATTAGTCTATAATATGTCCAACAAATTTTGAGGTATTGTTTATAATATCTCCGCCTTTTCTAAAACCGACACCGCAAGATTCATAAGCAAAGAAAAGTCCGGCTTGATAATAATTGCCTTTATTATCAATAGCTAGATTGGCATATTCTTGAAAAAGCATCTTGTGGTTATCGTATTCGCCTTCTTGTTTTGAAATCAAATTTCCGTCTTTGTCTATAATGCTTACGTTTTCACCTTCTCTCCCCAAAAACGGTTTTTTAACATGTTTTTTGTCTTTTAGTGGAGCAAAACTGCTTTCTAGTAGCAATGGATGATTTGGGTATAGATCCCACATGATTTTTAGTATCCCTTTGCTTTGGAAAAGCAGCGTATATGCAGGATTGAAAAAGATAGCTTTGTGATTTTTGATGATATTGGATAAGATCATTGCCAGATCAGGCGTTTCTAGTGCTATCATTTCCCATGGGATGAGTTTGAACCATAATTCATATTGTTCATTATTGTAAAATATCCCATCATCACTAAATTCAATTTCATCAACAAATGCGAAATTAGTATCAAAGCCGGCTTCAGAAGCCATATGCTGCAGCAATTTTACTGTATTTTCCTCTTCAATGTTGCCCCTGATAGAGCTAAATAAAAATTTCCACCCATCGTATCTGATTTCAAAATCTTCAATACTATCTTCTAAAGTAACAAGCCTTTTGAAATTATCCGTTAAAGCCTCATAAATACCGTTAAATTGACTACTTTCTTCAAGATCATTATATTTTAACATCGCCCATTGCACAATAGCACTTTCAAAGAGCGAAGTTGGCGTATCGGCATTGAATTCAAGTAATTTAATAGGCAATCCGTCTATTCCGCCAGCGAGATCAAATCTACCGTAAAGATGCCAATGGATATCATTCTCCCATGATTCTTTTATGAGCTCTACGAGATTGAAAGGGATACCTATCTCGTGAAAAAGATTATTGTCTATCACAAATTGTGCTGCATTGACAAACATATCATAAAGTTCATTGCCTGCATCATAAAATGCTTTTGCTTCTTGTTCTGAAATAATCACAAGTTCATCTGCTATATATTTTGTATTATCGCTATCTGTGTGCCATGCAAATCCGAGTCTCTCTAAATATTGTGTTTCTAATGGTTTAATATTTTGCAGTTTTATCAAAATCAACCTCCAAAAGATCTACTGCTTGAAGATGTGCCGCTTTTGGTTCCAAAAGATCCACTACTTGAAGACGCAGTACTTTTACCTCCAAAAAAACCGCTTTTAGTATTACTTGTGGAAGTCGAAGTGCCACTTTTTTTAAAGCTATCAACACTTTTTGAGTATGTAGATGGAGATTTGTATCCTGCTTGTCGGTTTTGTTGATAATTTTGATTGCCAAAGAGTTTGCTCCCTATCCAAGAACCTATTATCGCTCCTGCAGCACTGGCCAATATAGCTTCGCCTAGGCTCATACCGTGACCGGATACTTGGGCATTTTGAGGATTGGTTAGATTGGAAGTGTTGTTGTCGATCTTTATCTCTTCTTCTTTTATAAGCTTATCCATCTCTTCTTTGGAGAGGACTTTTTCTGTACCGTCGAGCTGTTTGAGTACTATGCGAGTTTCATCCGAGGGAAACTCTTCTTTTATTTTGTATTTTCCCTCAGCTGTTTCTTCTATAATTACAAATGCCCCTTTTTTGGCTTGTTCTTGAGCAGATTGGTTGTTTTGTTCTTGATTGCCGCATCCAGATAGACCAGAAGCCAGTAAAATACCAAGTCCTGCAGCAGTAAATATAGTAGTATGCGAAAATGTTTTGATATATTTCATGATAATAATTTCCTTATTAAAAATAGCGGGACATTATATCGAAAATATCCCCAAGAGCAGGGGATGAATGAAGCAGAAAAGAAATAGTCGGTTTGTTAATCCATTTGTTTTCTTAGAAATGTAGGTACTTGGTAGATATCATCATCATCGGTATTGTATCCGCCAACTACAATTTTGTTAGCATTTCTAAGTGTATTGATGTTATTTGATGAATTTGAATTAAAAAGAGATTGAGCCGGTTGTTTTTCGCTTGTTTTTGCTAGTGTATTAGTTTTGTCTTCAAAGCCGGTTGCTATAACAGTGATTTTAACTTCATCTATAGCTAAAGAGCTGTCCGTAGTAGTACCAAATATTACATAAGCATGCTCATCGGCATTCTCTTCAATTATTTCCATGGCTTCGGAAATTTCCATCAAAGGATAATCCGGATGGATATAAAAATGTACCAAAATACCCGTAGCTCCATCAATGGATATGCTATCCAAAAGAGGAGATTCTATAGCTATTTTTGCAGCATCATAAGCAGCATTTTTGCCAATACTTTTACCTGTACCCATTAATGCTAAACCGCGATGATTCATGACAGTTTTTATATCAGCAAAGTCAAGATTTATATCATTTTCACCGTGAGAAATAATTACGTTAGAAATTCCTCCGACTGCTTGAGCCAAAATGTCATCAACCATTCTAAAGCTCTCTTTTATGCCTAGATTTTTTTCTACAATTGACAATAGTTTTTCGTTTGGTATAACAATTATAGAGTCACTTTCTCTTTTTAGTTCTTCAAGCCCTTCTTTTGCAAGAGCTGTTCTTTTTTTGCCTTCAAATTTAAAAGGACTGGTTACTATAGAGACAGTTAATGCGCCGATCTCTTTTGCTACTTGAGCAATTATCGGAGCTGCTCCGGTACCAGTACCACCGCCAAGTCCGGCAGAGATAAACACCATATCCGCACCTTTTAGTATACTTCTAAGCTCTTCAAAACTTTCTAGGGCAGCTTCTCTTCCCTTTTCCGGCACCATACCCGCACCCTGTCCGCCGGTAGTATTGACGCCAAGCTTGATTTTATATGGAGCTAGTGAGTTTTCCAATGCTTGACCATCGGTATTTGCAACGATAAGATCAATATCTTTTATGCCTTCGCGGATCATATGATTGATCATGTTGCCGCCACCGCCACCGACACCGATTACTTTGATTTTAGCACCATTTGTGCAATATCTTGTCTCTACTATATCAATCTCAAATGCTTCCATACCATGCTCCTTTTTGTGTGGGTTGGGTTAAAATAACTGTTTTAGCCATGTTGACAGCCTGCTTATATAGTTATTTTGTTTATCTGCTCTTGTTAGATCTTCCAAACAAAACGATTGTACATTTTCTTCTTTTGTTTGGTCTTCAAATAACGAATGCTCATCGTCTGCATATCTATTTTTTTGATTCTTTCTTTGCTCTTGATAATCATCGACGGTGCTATTGTGTATTTTGATATCATGCAAATTATCATTTTCTGTTGCTTTTGAATGCAATAGCTCTTGAGCGTAATTTATCTCATACTCCGTATGACTTCCGGCTTTGTGTAGCAATAATCCTATGGCTGACGCAAATGCAGGATTTTTAAGCTCTTCGAACATTCCCTTGATATTTTCCGTATTTGGTATACCTATGCGAACAGGCATATTTGAAAAAATAACCTGAGCTAGTTCTCTAATGCCCTTTAAATTTGCCATGCCGCCGGTCAAAATGACACCGGAACCTATTTTTTCTTTTAAACCGCTTTTGTCAAATATTTTTTCTAATATCGCCAATGTCTCTTCGACTCTGGCAAAAATAACATCATGTACAATATCCAAAGAAACAATACTTCTGTTTTCTTCGTTACCGATAATCGGTAATTCTATTGTATCACTTGAAGTTTCAGTTAGATTACCATGTCTTATTTTGATATTTTCTGCGATGTTCAGAGGTGTGTGAAGTGCGATAGACAAATCACTTGTAATATTATTTGAGCCGATCCCAAAAAAGTCATTATATCTGATAGCATTACCCGTGTAAACAGTAAGCGTACTCGTTTGCCCACCAAGATCCAATACTACCACGCCGAGTTCTTTGTCATCTTCTTTGATTGTTGCAATAGAAGAAGCGTATCCGTTTAGAACAATATCTTCTATTTCAACTCCGGCTGATTTGACAGCTTTTTTAAGATTTGCAAGATTTGATTTTTGTGTCATGATGATATTGACCTCAGCTTCTAATCTGCTTGCATTCATACCAAATGGATCTTCTACAAAATCTTGATCATCAACTTTGAAATTATATGGCAATACATGGATAATTTCATATTCATTCGGAATATTTGCATTATAAAGAGCAGTATTTAGAGCACGGTGAATCTCTTTTATGCCTATGTCTTTATGCGGAATATTGACTATGCCCGTAGAATTTATGCTTTTTGCATATGCATTGGATATTGATACTATTGCATTGTTGATATTGCTGCCTGATACACGCTTGGCATCACTGACAGCCTTTTTGATAACCTTTGAAGCTAGTTCTATATTTGTGATAGAACCTTTTTTTATACCTTGTGATTTTACAATACCATGACCCAATATTTGCAATTGATTATCATCTGTTTTTTCAGCGATGATAGAACATATTTTTGTTGACCCAATGTCAATTGCTAATATAGTTTTATTCAAGATCAAGTCCTTTTACATAAACATCAGTAGAAAAATCTTTATCAAGTTGTTTTAAAAGATTTACTTCCAAAAGCTTTCTTTTTAACTCGCTTACACTTTGATTTATCATCTGTGCCTCTTTGTTATCGCTAGGAATCACCCTTTGAGCTATAATTTTGTAAACCACAACTTTGTCCGATAGATTTATTATACCCTTTTCTTTATGAGATGTAAATAATTCTTGTAAAAATTGTAAATTTTCTTCATTATTTAATGACAATGCGTTGTCATTGTTCTTTAAAGATATCCATTTGACCGCTTGCGCGTTAGCGGTATCAAAATTATTAAGAGTATTTTTTGCAAGAGTTTGTAAAGCATTTTTGGTAGCTTCTTGAGTATAATCTTTGACTATATTGGTTTTTGCTTCCTCAAATGTCATTGGTTGAGGATTTGTTGTGGAAACGAGTTTTATAGTTGCATATTTATCCCCGATAACTTTTGGTTTTAGTATATCTCCATTTTTCATTTTGTCAATTTCATTTATGATGCTAGATGGGATCTTGGAATCATTTGCGGATACTATAACTTTTTCGTTTGCAGGCAACTTTGCTTTTTTGAAATCAATGTATGCGCGTTGAGCCGTTTTTTCGGCTTTTTGCAGGCGAAGCTCTTGTGTGACAATTGGCACTACTGCTGCAAGAGGAAGTTGTTTTCCGTCAGGCGCTATAAAATTATGAGCATTTGCTTTATAGAATTCTTCTAGTTCTTCTTGGGATACTATGATATTTTCAGTTGGAGTCCATAAAATTTCAATAGAATATTTTTTAGGATGCATATAATTTTGTTTATTTTTAGACCAATATTGTTGAAGTTGATTGTCGTCAATAGAGATTGAAATGTCTTTGGCGGTTAAGATACTATAAGCAATTTGATCCGATAATCCGAGAGGCATTGATGCTGCTTTGTCTTCAAAAGGAGTAGCGTTGGTATATAGCAATGCAATTAATTTATTGATAATCAATTCATCTTTGATCATATCTTCAAAAACCTTAGCTTTGATATTTTGTGATTGTAGATATTGTTCGTAAATAGTTTTATCGAATTTTCCATTGTTTTTGAAACCCTCAAACGACTCAAGGGCTTTCGCAACTTCTGCATCACTTACTATGATGCCGTATTGTTTAGCTAGGTTTAGTATTTGAGTTTGTGTTCTCACGATATTAAAAGCCTGTTTGTCAATGCCCATTTCTTTTGCTTTTTTGTCATCCAATTTGCCTTGAAGTTGCTGATTGTATTGGTTGTATAAATTACGATATGCCATATCAAATCTGCTTTGGTCGATTGTTATGTCTCCAACTTTGGCTATTTTTCCGCTATTTGCGCCAAATTGATAGCTTCCCCATCCGACAAACCCGGCACCAATAAATGCGATTGTTGCAATCCATATTGTCCATACTAAATATCTATTGTGTTTTTGCATCCAACTAATCATCTATTTTCATCTACCTTCAATTAAAAAATTTGTACAATATTTTATTCAACTTGTTATTAAGTGTAATTGAAAAGATTGTTTTATAGATAAATAAGGATGTTTTATGATAGGTTTAAATCAAGAATTAATGAAAAAAGACATTGATGTCATATGGCATCCATGTACTCAGATGAAAGATCATGAAATATTGCCAATAATTCCGATCAAATCGGCAAAAGGCGTTTATCTATGCGATTTTGAAGATAATAAATACATAGATGGTATCAGTAGTTGGTGGGTTAATATATTCGGCCATTCCAACTCTTATATTAATAATAAAATAAAAGAACAGTTAGAAACTCTAGAACATGTACTGCTAGCAGGTTTTACACACGAACCGGCTATCGAATTGGCACATAGGCTGGTTGATATTACACCGGAAAGTTTAAAAAAAGTATTTTTTGCAGATAATGGCTCCAGTGCCATAGAAATTGCACTGAAGATGAGTTATCATTATCATCTCAATATAAATCAAACTCGTACACTGTTTTTATCTCTTTCAAATAGTTATCACGGCGAAACCATAGGCGCTCTTAGCGTGGGAGATGTCTCTTTGTATAAAAAGACTTATGAACCGTTATTGCTTCAATGTTTACAAACGCCGGTCCCAATTGATAGTAGCAAACAAGCAGCCCAAGATGCGTTAAAAACATTGGAATTAATACTAAAAGAAAATGGTAGCAATATATCTGCCATGATCATTGAACCGTTAGTGCAAGGGGCAGGCGGTATGCATATGTATCATGCCGATTATTTAGTCGGTGCACGAATGCTTACTGCCGAGTACGGTGTCCATTTGATAGCCGATGAAATCATGACAGGATTTGGCCGTACAGGAACAATGTTTGCATGTGAACAAGCGCCGATATTGCCAGATTTTATGACATTATCAAAGGGGCTTACCGGCGGTTATCTTGCTTTGTCAGTTGTCATGACAACTGACAAGATATATAATGCATTTTATTGTGAGTATAATGAGCATAAAGCATTTTTGCACTCTCATAGCTATACCGGCAATCCCTTGGCTTGCAGTGCAGCATTGGCTACATTGGAATTGTTTGAGGCGAGTGATGTTTTAGGGGAGAATAGGAAAAAAAGTCTATATATCAAGGCACACCTAGAAAATTTTAAAACTCTTGTCAATGTCAAGGAGGTAAGAGTTTTAGGCATGATAGCTGCGGTTGAATTGGAAGGGTATCGCCCAGAAGAGAGAATAGGTCTTAAAATCTATGAGTTTGCGCTCTCTCGCGGGGTTTTGCTTAGACCGCTTGGAAATGTGGTGTATTTTATGCCGCCATATGTCATAACAATTGAAGAAATAAATAAAGTTTTGGATGTTATGTATGATGCTATAAAAAGTATTTAAAGCATATTATCCTCGTTTCTAAATAAAAACGAAAAAAAACCTTTTTTATTTTTGCGGATTTTATGATAAAGATTTTGCGCTCTATCAAGATTGAGCTCGATAGCTTGCTTGTAGCAAAATTCAGCTTGCTTGATGTCTTTTTGTGTTCCAATTCCATGCTCATAGAATTGTCCTAGGTCACAAAGTGCTTCTGCGCAATTTTGCGATGCTAATTCTTTTATGAGTTCAAAGGCTTTATTGTCATCCTTTTTTAACAATTCTCCTTTGTATAGCTCTCTAGCAAAGATCAATTTTCCAAAATTTGAATTTGTTGCCCCAAACACAATAGCTAATTGTGATGCTTCATCATGATTTTTTAAATTTTTAAGTTTTTGCATATATGTTAGCATATTGAAAATGCCTTTATCGGTATATCCGATTTTGGCTATATGCTCCATCCATGAAGTCACTGATTTATGGAAAACATTTATTTCCTTATCAAGATAACTTAATGCCATATTTTGAAAGTTAGAGATGATGTCCGGTATTGCCGAATATTGTTTGGTGTCGTGCGATTTCGTTTTATCTGTTAATATTTCTTTATCTTGCTCATCTTGTTCTTTTGTATTATTTTCCAAATCGTTGATTTTGTATGTTTGTGTATCCATATTATTTCCTTCTATTGGAGAGATAAATTGATTGTCAATATCATTGTTTTGCATTTCTTGTATCAAATTTGATCCATAAGTATTGACAGTTTCTTTATCTTTGTCTATTTGAATTTTAATAATTTTATCATCACTTTGATCAAAATTAATATTTGCAAAAGCATATTGTTGGGTTGGGTATATGTTGTTGTCGTTAGTATTAGATTGTGGCGATATACGCGCATGATGATTTTTGAATAGTTGAAATTCGTCATCAAGCGGTTTTGATAGTGATAGTGTATGCCTAATATCTTCTATCGAGTCTTCTTCTGTTTGTAATTTCGGATCTTCGTATATGGATTTTATTTCTTCTTCATTGTATAAGTCGATAAGAGCTTGGGCTTGGCCATATTGTTTTTGCCGTAAGAGACTAATGATCTCATTTATCTGCTCATCATCTTCAAAGGGTTCAAGCTTCAAGAGTTGCAGTTTTATCGTTTCGGCATCTGTCATAAAGATAGCCAGTTTGATAATCTCTAGCCTTTTTTTAATTTGATTCATTACAAATAGTCCCTTTTGCTGTTAACAATTTACAATATTATATCAAAAAAATTGTCAATATTTACAACTTAAATATCTAGTATTGACATATGTTATTTCGATATTTATAGACATAATATATTTGCACTAAGAATGGTTGGAGTAAAAATTTGTTATCATATAAAAATTAAATATTAAAGAGTGAATAGTGCCAACAAAAAGTCCGCATATACCTGTTTTGCTTAAAGAGGTCATCAATAGTTTTCGCGACGTAAAGAGTGGCTATTTTGTTGATTGCACCCTGGGTTACGGCGGCCATAGCAAAGAGATATTGGAACATTATCCGCAATTAAAACATATAGGTATAGATAGAGATGATGAAGCACTTGCTTTTTCAAAGCAGCATTTGATGCCATTTAGTGATAAAAGTACTTTATATAAAGGTACTTTTGCAAATGTTTTTCCTGCACTTCAAGAAAAACCCATAGTTGCCGTATTGGCAGATTTTGGCGTATCATCATTACAATTGGATAAATTGGAGCGAGGTTTTTCGTTTGGAAGTGAAACCCTTGATATGCGTATGGATAATAGCGCAAAACTTAGCGCATATGATGTTGTAAATAATTACAGCTTGTCCGAATTGGAATATATTTTTAAAAATTACGGAGAGATAAAGCGTTCCAAGGAATTGGCAAATTTGATAATCCAAGAGCGAGCAAAGCAAGAGATATGTAGTGCAAAAGCCCTAAGTGAAATTGTCTTAAAAGTTCTTCCAAAAGGCGGTAAAATACATCCGGCCACATTGGTTTTTCAAGCGATTAGAATAGAAGTCAATAATGAATTGGGCGAAATCGAAGGATTGCTTGATGCATTGGAAGCAAATCACACAGAAGGTGAAATTGTTTCATTGATAACATTTCATTCTCTAGAAGATAGGCTGGTTAAAAATCGTTTTACAAAATGGAGCAAGGAATGCATTTGTGATGATATGGCAATGAGATGCACTTGTGGGAAAAACCATGCTTTGGGTCATATGTTGAACAAGAAACCGATCACTGCAAGTTTAGAAGAGTTGAAGTATAATCCTAGAAGCAGAAGCGCCAAACTTCGTACGTTTTGTTTTACTAAATCAAAACAATGAGGAGCAGGTAATTGACTCACATGCGTTATAAAGAAAATGGTATTTCATTGTCATTGCTAAAAAAGATCTTATTTGTAATAAGCATAGTTTTTTTACTTTCGTTTGTAAAAATTTATATTAGCAGCCAAATTTACTATACCAGCAAAATAGTCAATGACATGCAGCAAGACGTCACAGTATTGAGAGCTGAAAAAAAGATGTTGGAACATAATATAGAAGCGCTACGCTTCAAAACAGAGGTTGTGGATGTGGAAATAAAGAGTTCTTTAGAGCCGCCGTTAAAAGTTAAAGCCGATTAATTGGCTTTTGTAAATATAACTTTGGTATAATCATTATTAACAG
>JAFGWQ010000082.1 GCA_016937075.1 Campylobacterales bacterium
AGGTTTTTTTATATCTGCTTTTATTGTTTTTTCATCAACTTTTTTGAGTATCGGAATATTATTTTGACACTCCACTACTACTTTTTCAGGTTCTTTTTCATCATCCCAAATAAGACCATATTTTTTAGATTCTAGTTGTTTTATTTTTTGGATTAATTGTTCTTTAGTATAGTTCTCATATTTTTTCATAGTAGCTAATATTTTTCTCTTTTTTTATTTTTTGGGCTAAATATTATCTAATAAAATCTTAATATCGCTAAATATTAGCGATATTTTTAAAAAAATAGCTAAATAATGATTTGTTGAGTAATCAAGCCTTATCCGTTAAGTTTTTAACAAAAAAGGTTAAAAAATGACACAACGAGATATGGCAATTTACTTGGATATTGATGTCAAAACCATACGAAATTGGAGAAAAAACAGACCAAATCTTTATAAAACAATTATGCTTGGTCTCATGGTGGATGATGTTATAGAAAAATCAGAAAAAAATATAATGGAACTCAAAGAACTAAAACAAAAGTTTGAAAAACTGGATGATGCTGAAAAATAGAAAATAGATCGCGGCGCTACGCTTGCGATGACGTGTGCGCTTGGGAGAAAAAGATAATATGTCGATTTTTTTCACTTTTTTCGACACGTTATATAAACATGTAGATTGGATAAGCATATCTAATTCCTTTCCAGCCAGCGGCACAACATATATAATGCAAATATGTGGTGTTTAAACCCTCCGCTTGGGGCTTTTGAGAGTATGAATTCCAAAGATTCATCATTGAATATTTTTTTCTCTCTCTGGACTCGCCTGATGAGTTCCAGTTCATTCTCTTCGAGCAGCCACTCCATATACGGATAGCTAAAACCTCGTTTTTTGCGCTCCACAATATCTGATGGCATATACCTGTATGATATTTGTTTGATGATATCTTTTGATGTTTGCCCAAAACGAACATCCGGATCTATACTAAAGGCAAGATTTACAACACTAGGATCCAAAAAAGGACTTCTAGCTTCTATCCCGCAAGCCATACTAACTCTGTCTAGCTTAGTTAAAAATAGCTCTCCGAGTTTGACTTTCATGTCACAAAAACTATACCAATCTATGATGTTTTTTCTACCGCTTTGCTCAAACTCTTTCCAATAAGACTCTAAGTATTGCAAAGAATTGTCATCTTTTACATTTTGTTTTAAAAGCCTGTTTTGCTGCAGATCCGTAAAAAGTTCGGCAGTTGAACGAAACAACAATGAGCCCCCAAAAACTCTCTTGTACCATTCCCACTCTTTGTTCGGTGAATAATGAGATCTCAAAAACCCTTGAAGCCAATTTTTATACTTAAGCTGCGAGGCTTGTTCTATATCATGATACTCTTTATATGTCTTATATCCCAAAAAAAGCTCATCACTTCCGTCTCCGGTTAGCACTACCCTTTTGCCATGCTTTTTAACGTCTTTTAATAGCGCGAGTAATGGGATGCTCGCTGGATCCCCTAATGGCTGATCTAGTATATCCTCTACCTCGTTTAACGCATCGAAAAATTTTTCTTTTGTGAGTATGGATTCATAATGATTAGAACCTATATGTTTTGCGACTTTGCTAGCATATCCCCTTTCATCATAGGAAGCAAACCTATCTTCATATCCCATACAAAAAGTATCAATTTTTTGGTGTTCTGATGCCATTGCTGCGACCAAAGACGAATCGATGCCCCCAGAGAGCAGCGATCCCCATGAAATATTGTCAGAAGGGATTCTTTTCGATACAGCCTCTATAAGCGCATCTTTGGCGGCATCGACAGCGTCTTTTGAATTTGTATATATAATTTTGTTTTTTAATGGCGAAAAAGAGGATTTTATCATTATTTTTCCATCTTTAAAGCTCAAAAACGATCCTGCCGGCAATGCAAAGATATTGGCATAAAATGTATTTGGCGCGAGTGTCGTCTGAAAACTTAGATAAGGCAAAATTGCCTTTTTATCAATTTGCAAATTATTGCCCAAAGCCTTTATCTCGCTTGCAAACCAAAATTCATCTTTTTTTTGCGAATAAAAAAGAGGTTTTTTTCCTATATTGTCACGAAAAAGCTTTAGCTCATTACCGTCATAAATAGCTATTGCATACATTCCGTTTATATGATTGACAAAATTATCGCCCCAAAATTTATAAGATTCCAAGATGACCTTCGCTTCAGATGGTTCATCAATTCCCAACTCTAATGCCAACTTCTTATAATTATATATCTCTCCATTGAAAACGATTATATATTTGTCTTCTACAAACGGCTGATCGATATTCTTACCAAAAGAGGTAATAGCCAAACGATGAATACCAAAAAAATATTTTTCAGATGCAACAAATGCACTATCATCTTCTCCTCGATGAGCCAAAGCTATAAAATTATCTTTTGCTACTGTCTCGTCATAACTGCCTATTATGCCAAAAATAGCACACATACATCATCTCCTCGGGATGTCAAATTGACATTATTATACTCTTTTGTTTTCTTTTGTGTTACAATACCACAAAAATATTCACAGAGTACCTATTATTATGAAAAATTTGATTATCGTGGAATCTCCAGCCAAAGCCCGAACCATTGGGGGCTTTTTAGGCAAAGACTACAAAGTTGTTGCATCAAAAGGTCACATACGCGACCTCCCTAAACACAACTTTGGCATTACAATTGATGAAAAGAGCGGTGATTTTATTCCTCAGTATGCTATTCCAAAAGAAGCAGCAGCTACAGTTAAAGAATTAAAATCTCTTGCCAAAGAAGCCGAAAATATATTTATCGCGACGGATGAAGATAGAGAAGGAGAAGCTATAGGATATCATATAGCTATGGCTATCGGCAAAAATCCGTCTATCTTGCCGCGTATTGTGTTTCACGAGATTACCAAGCAAGCTATCAATCATGCTCTTGAAAATCCGCGCAAAATAGATATGCTTAGCGTCGATGCGCAGCAAACAAGACGTTTACTGGATAGAATGGTAGGATATAAACTTTCTCCGCTTTTAGCAAGTAAAATACAAAGAGGATTAAGCGCAGGTAGAGTACAAAGTGCTGCTCTCAAAATTGTAGTAGACAAAGAACGTGAAATTAATGCTTTTCAAAGCCAAGAATACTGGAGCATAGAAGGTATTTTTGAAAAAGATATTGACGCTATGCTTGTTGCTTATCAAGAGAAAAAGATAGACAAACTTACTATCGAAAATGAAAGCCAAGCAAAAGAGATAGAAAGCGCTGCCAAACACGATACATTTATAGTATCAGATATAGAAACTAAATCCAAAAAAAGCAAAACCCCGCCTCCGTTTATGACATCCACATTACAGCAAAGCGCCTCCACTCAGCTTGGTTTTTCTCCCAAAAAAACTATGACCATAGCCCAAAAATTATATGAAGGCGTCAAAACAGATAAAGGCACAGCCGGTGTGATCACTTATATGAGAACTGATAGTCTCAATTTAGCGAGCGAAGCTGTAGAATTGGCTAGAGATTATATACAAACTAATTTTGGAGATACATATCTGCCAAGCAAACCAAAGATATATAGCACAAAATCAAAAGGAGCCCAAGAAGCTCACGAAGCAATACGCCCGACCATGATAGATTTTGATCCTGCCAAGGCCAGTGCTTATCTAGCTGCAGATGAACTTAAATTGTATCGTCTTATATATAATCGCTTTTTGGCATGCCAAATGAATGAAGCTGTTATCGAATCGCAAGCTATTATTTTTAAAGGGAAAGATACTACATTTAAAGCCAATGGCAAAAGACTTATATTCGATGGGTTTTATAAAGTTACAGGATATAACGAAAAGGATAAATTATTGCCTCCTCTGGTTTTACATTCTCCAGCTGAACTTACCGGTATCAAAACAACTCAACACTTCACAGAGCCGCCGGCTAGATATAATGAAGCAAGCCTTATCAAGATGCTTGAATCCCTTGGAATAGGCCGTCCAAGCACATATGCACCTACCATAACCATATTAGATACCAGAAAATATATAGAGATAAAAGAGAAACGAATATATCCTACTGAAATTGCATTTTTAGTTACTACTATGCTAGAAGAGCATTTCCCTGAAATTGTTGATAGTAGTTTTACGGCAAATATGGAAGAAAAACTTGACCTTGTAGCTAATGGCGAACAGGATTGGCAAAAAATGCTAAAAGAGTTTTACGGTACATTTTTGCTCAAATTAGCTGAAGGTAAAAAAAACATAGCCAGTCTCAAGACTGCTACACCGACAGGTGAAATTTGTCCTGAATGCGGTGGCGAACTATTGCTCCGAAAAGGTAGATTTGGAGAATTTGTAGCATGCAGCAATTTCCCAAAATGCAAATATACAAAAAATCTAAACGAAACCGAGCAAAATGATACAAGCGTGCCATCAGAAGTCACCAGTGAAATTTGCGACAAATGCGGCTCACCAATGGTCATTAAAGATAGCAAACGAGGTAAATTTTTAGCCTGTTCGGCATATCCTAAATGCAAAAATGCAAAACCCCTAACTCCTCCAAAAGAGCTAACCGTACCATGTCCGGAATGCGGCGGCAAACTATATGAAAGACAAGGGAAAAGGGGAACCTTTTATGGATGCAGCAATTATCCAAAATGCAAATTTATTGCCAACTTTGAACCTGTTGATCGCCATTGCAGCGAATGCGGATATCTTATGGGCAAAAAAACATTAAAAACCAAAACTGTATATGAGTGCTTTAAATGCAAGCACAAGGAAGAAGCATAATGTCAAAAGAAATTTTTTTATGTGCTATAAATAATATTCTTAGTGGCACTTGTGCTGAGGATTGCGCATTTTGTACTCAAAGTGTACGCTACCATGCCGACATTGAGCGATACAATTATAAACCATTGGAACAGATCATCAAAGAAGCCAAGCTTGCCAAAGAAGCTGGTGCATTTGGTTATTGTTTAGTAACAGCAGGCAAAGGTTTGGATGATAAAAAAACAGAATATATTGCCACAGCAGCCAAAGCCATAAAAAAAGAAATTGATGGCTTACACCTTATAGGATGCAATGGCATTGCAAACATTGAACAGCTTCGCTACTTAAAAGAGAGCGGGATAGATAGCTATAATCACAATCTAGAAACGTCGCCCTCATATTATCAGAAAATTTGCACGACTCATAGCTGGGAAGAGAGATATGAGACTTGTCAAAATGTAAAATCGGTCGGCCTATCATTGTGTACCGGTGGAATTTTCGGTATGGGAGAAAGCGATGAAGACAGACTGGCTCTTATAGATGCGATATTGTCTCTCCAGCCTGAAGCCGTACCGCTTAATTTCTATCACCCAAATCCCGCTCTTCCTATCAAATCAAGAAATATAAATCCTAATGAAGCTATTCAAATCATATCACAAATGCACAAAGGATTGGGAGACAACAAGATCTTGATGGTAGCAGGAGGAAGAGAACTTTTATTTGGCGGAATGGAAAAAGCTATGTTTGATGCCGGTATAAATGCTATTGTCATAGGCAACTACCTTACTACGCATGGCGATGAGCCACAAAGCGATATAGAAATGCTTGACAAATTGGGACTAAAAATAGCCACCTATTGCCCAGATCATAATTAATTGTTTTTGGGTTCT
Source organism: Campylobacterales bacterium (assembly GCA_016937075.1). GTDB lineage: Bacteria > Campylobacterota > Campylobacteria > Campylobacterales > Sulfurovaceae > BN30871. The sequence goes on from JAFGWQ010000082.1 coordinate 5,626, forward strand.
AACTGTTTGAGCAAAAAATACTCTTTTTGCAGTTCTTGATTTTTATTTTTGGTATCTGCAATCTCTTTGCTTAACTCTTGTTTTTCTTGTTTCAAATGCCAAAGCGCCAATATGGAATTTTCACCAAACAATATTACGCCAAGATAGATTCCCATAAAAATGATCAATCCAAAGGCTATAATTATTTTTTTAATTCCTATATCACGTAATGTATCTAAATCAAAATAATCATTAATAGCCATAGAGATTATTTAAATAATGCGCTTCCTAAATATTCGCTATTTTCAACTTCTCTCTCAATTTCGAGCAACCTATTATATTTAGCTATTCTATCACTTCTGGCAGTTGATCCTGTTTTGATCTCGCCGGTATTTAGTGCTACGGCAAAATCGGCTATAAATGCGTCTTCGCTCTCACCTGAACGATGGCTCATAACACACTTATATCCGTTTCTTTGAGCAAGTCTTACTGTTTGCATAGTTTCGCTTACTGTTCCAATTTGGTTTGGCTTGATAAGAATTGAATTACCAATACCTTTTTCTATACCTTGAGCCAAAATCTTAACATTTGTAACAAAAAGGTCATCTCCAACCAATTGTACCTTGCCGCCAAGTCTGTCAGTCAATATTTTCCAACCATCCCAATCATCTTCACTTAAGCCGTCTTCTATTGATACGATCGGATATTTATCGCACAACATTGCATAATAATCTACAAGTTCGGCGCTGTCAAGTTTTCTATCTTCTGAATGCAGATGATATACGCCCTTTTCTACTTCAAGTTCGCTGCTAGCGACATCAAGGGCTATTGCTATTTGTTCACCAGGAATATATCCGGCTTTTTTGATAGCTTCAATAATTACGGCTATCGGCTCTTCATTGTTTGAGAGATTTGGGGCGAATCCGCCTTCGTCACCTACTGCTGTGCTCTCTCCCATATCATTAATGATTTTTTTAAGGTGATGATAAACTTCTGCACTCGCTCTGAGACCTTCTGAAAACTTATCAAATCCTACAGGCATTATCATATACTCTTGAAAGTCAACAGAATTGTTTGCATGCGCTCCGCCATTGATGATATTAAGCATAGGCACAGGCATAACCATAGCATTTGCTCCGCCCAGATAACGATAAAGCGGTATTCTTAGCGACTCAGCAGCTGCTCTTGCTACTGCCATAGAAACACCAAGTGTCGCATTTGCACCTAGGTTGCCGTAGTTATCTGTACCATCTAGATCTTTTAGTAAAGTATCAATGCCTGATTGATCAAACGGGCTTAGTCCGATCAGAGCTTCTGCTATAGTGATATTGATATTTTCGCAAGCTTTAAGCACCCCTTTGCCCATATATCGCTCGCCGCCGTCTCTAAGCTCCAAAGCTTCTCTCTTGCCGGTACTTGCGCCGCTTGGCACAATAGCACTCGCCATAGTGCCATCGCTCAAAACTATCGTAGCCCTAACAGTAGGATTGCCTCTACTGTCCATAATCTCATCAGCTCTAATATCATCAATATAAATCATAACTATCCTCTTTACGTATATTAATGATATTTTAGCAAATTTTATATAAGAGGACGGGTTTACTCTTCTATTCCCATCTCGCCTTCACCGATTGATAACATATCGCTAACACCTAAAGCCTCTCGTATCTTGCTTTCTACCTCTTCTCTGAGAGGCTTATTGTCTTTAAGAGTTTGCTTTGCAGCTTCTTTGCCTTGTCCAAGCTTATGCTCTTTATAGCTGAACCAAGCTCCTGCCTTGTCAACAATATCGAGTTTCACGCCATAATCTATAAGTTCGCCCTCTTTGCTGATGCCTTCGCCAAACATAATATCAAATTCCGCTTGTCTAAAAGGAGGAGCTACTTTGTTTTTGACCACTTTTGCTTTGACACGGTTTCCTATCTGTGATTCTCCTTGTTTAAGTGTAGCAATACGTCTTACGTCTATCCTGACAGAAGCATAGAATTTAAGGGCATTCCCTCCGGTCGTAGTTTCTGGCGAGCCGTACCCCATAGTGCCTATTTTCATACGGATCTGATTGATAAAAATGACTGTAGTATTTGTCTTATGAAGTATTGCTGTTAGTTTTCTAAGAGCTTGGCTCATTAATCTTGCCTGAAGCCCCACATGTGTATCGCCCATATCTCCTTCTATCTCGCTTTTTGGAGTAAGAGCTGCTACTGAATCCACTACTATTAAGCTCACTGCACCGCTTCTTGCCAAGGTCTCAAGTATATCAAGTGCCTGCTCTCCAAAATCTGGCTGAGATACTAACAAATTATCCACATCGACACCCAAATTTTTAGCATACAATACATCTAAAGCATGTTCTGCATCTATAAAAGCACAAACATCACCGTTTTTTTGTGCTGAAGCAATGACTTGCAAAGACAACGTGGTCTTGCCCGAAGATTCCGGTCCATATATCTCTATAACCCTTCCTTGCGGTACGCCGCCAATGCCTAAAGCCATATCAAGCCCCAAAGAACCTGTGCTTATGGCTGCAATCGGTTCTATCTCTTTATCACCAAGGCGCATCAAAGTGCCCTTTCCAAAGGTTTTATCGATCTGCTTGATAGCCATCTCTAACGCTTTTGCTTTTTGTGCATCCATTGCCATGCTCATCCTTTTATCCTTAATGTTGAAATTCTAACACCATTTTAATCTCTTTTGGATGAGTGACAAAAAAATATGTCAAAATGACATATTTTATTTTATAAAAATTGTTTGCTCTTTTTCAGAAGCCCTTTTTGGTATAATGTCCTACTTTTATTTGGAGTTTTTTTTATGAACATCTCTCTTGCCCACTCTCCCGATGCGGACGATATATTTATGTACTATGCCATAGCTTTTGGTTGGGTGGATACATTTGATTATAATATCACAAATGAAGCTCTTGATATAGAGACACTTAACATAGAAGCACTCAAAGGCACTTATGATGTGAGCGCCATTAGTTTTGCTCTCTATCCACACATCAAAGATGAATACGCGCTTCTTAGAACCGCTGTGAGCTTTGGAGAAGGATATGGCCCCAAACTTATTCGCAAAAAAGAGGTCAAGCTAAAACGCAACTTCCGCGTAGCCCTTTCAGGGGCGAACACCACAAATGCTATGCTGTTTCGCATATATTACCCTGATGCTAGAATAGTTTATAAAAATTTTTTAGAAATTGAAGATGCCGTACTAAGCGGAGAGGTAGATGCCGGCGTACTCATCCATGAATCTATACTCTCTTATGATGAAAGCCTTGAAGTAGAAAAAGAGATGTGGGATATTTGGATAGAACTTAGTGGCGGAGGATTGCCTCTGCCGCTTGGAGGAATGGCATTAAGACGCAGTATTCCACTTAATCGTGCCATAGAAATAGAAAATATCCTTATTGACGGTGTCAAAGTAGCAAACGATAGAAAAGCTGAGCTTTCAAAAAAACTAGAAGATGAAAAACTTGTAAGGATTGATGGCAAAATGCTTGAACGTTATTTAGATATGTATGCCTCTGATGAATCTATTACGCTTTCTCCTTTGCAACTAAAAGCGCTTGATAAACTATACGAGATAGGATTTAAGAGTGGATTTTTTGCAGAGCCTATCAAAACTTCTGATTATCTGATCCCGCATGAGTATGCAACATTTAGGCAACAATAGTGTTTTACAAAACCATAGACTTTAGCAAATTCACCAGTATCCGTATCGGGCAAAAAGAAGAAGTTTTGATGCTGGAAAAGGGTGATGCCATTCCAAAAGATAGATACCTCATAGGATATGGCAACAATTTGCTCATATCGCCTACTCCGCCACTCCTTATGATGCTGAGCAAAGATTTCGATTTCATCACTCTGGATGGCGATATGCTCACCATAGGAGCAGCTACTCCGACAGGCAAGATACTTTCTTTTGTCAAGAAGCATGATATAGCAGGCTTCGAGTTTGTATCAAAACTCCCCGGCTCTCTAGGCGGTATGCTTGCTATGAATGCGGGGGTCAAAGAATACGAGATCTTCAATATTTTAGACAGCATTTGTATAGACGGGATATGGAAGACAAAAGACGAGATAGAGCATGGCTATCGTTTTGCCAAGCTTGGCGGAGTTGCTACTGAGGCTAGATTTCGCATAACTCATGGATTTAATGCCAAACTATTGGAATCCCTTGTAGCAATGCGAGCCAATCAACCCAAAGAGCCAAGTGCAGGTTCATTATTTAAAAATCCTAGCACAGATCATGCCGGCAGACTCATCGAAGCAGTTGGACTCAAAGGCAAACAGATAGGCGGCATGGCATGGAGCGAAGTACATGCAAATTTTTTGGTCAATAAGGGAGGTGGTACATTTGAAGATGCCATGGAGCTTATCAACCTTGCAAAACAAAAAGTGCAAGACCAATTTGGCATAGCCTTGCAAGAAGAGGTTAAGATACTTTAATTATTTTTTTGTACTATCGTCTTCTTGTGTTAAGCATCTTACACATCTTATATAGTTTGACTGCTTAGGGTCTCTTGCATATCTATATCCATCTACCGTATAAACGACATAATATTTATTTTGCTCAGCTGGCGTAGATGTCCAAAAATCAGCGCCTCGATTATCTTTGAAAATACCTTTTGTTTTAGATATTTCCATCATTTCATCTGAGGTCGGCAGCCTCCAATCACTATAACCGGCATAAACCAATCTGTCACAATAATCTTTTGCATAACCGTGACTGCCTGCCTTAGATAAAGATCGCTCTCTTTTATATGCACCATCACTATTGTCGTCAAACTCACTATTCTGCCACATTAATCTACTTCCAGCAGGACAAATATTGGCGCCATTTTCTCCAGGAATGGTGATATCAACATCATAATAAGGCGCTATATCCCCGCCGGCCATAGCACCGACAGTAGCAAGAAAAATACCTATTTTAATATATCTCATAGTCTTCAAATCTCCTCTTTTTTGATAGTTAAGCATGAATTTCTATCTTGACCCCGGGAGCAACTCTGCGCTCCACAAGAAATCAATCGCTTTGTCTGACACGGCCATACGCCCTTTTGTCCAATCTAGATCAATCATCATCTTGATGTGACAAAAGCTTATGCTTCTCTTTTTTGTAACTGTTTTTATTTTTGAGTTTTTGCAAACGATTAAGGTTGCTCATCTCAGGCTCTCTTATTTCGTTTAATATTATATCATTAAATTGTTCGACATTTTTGGTTTTCTCATATAGAACCAAAATATACTCTTTGAGTTTTTGATTATACTCGCCCTCTAGGCGAATAGCCTCTTTTTCATGCAGTTTTTTTACCATTGCTTCGAGTTTAATAGAAAAAGAATTAGAATCAGTATTGGTGTCGCGAAGCATTTTAAATATATTTTTTGATATTTTTTCTAATTCTGCAATATATTTTTGACGATTGTATTTGTCGATCTGTTTCTGGGTAAATTTAGCCAATGTATGCCTTTGCTTTATCTATATAGTAATTATATAGCAAGA
>JAFGWQ010000012.1 GCA_016937075.1 Campylobacterales bacterium
AAACGCAAAAGATTTTTTAGCCCAAGAGTTATGATCTGTGTGCCTTATGGCATAACCCAAGTTGAAAGAAAAGCAGTAAAAGAGTCTGCGCTAAACGCAGGTGCACGTGCCGTTTATCTCATAGAAGAACCTATGGCTGCTGCAATTGGGGCTGATCTGTCGGTCAAAGAACCTCGCGGTAATCTCGTAGTTGATATTGGCGGCGGCACAACGGAGATCGGTGTGATCTCAATGGGTGGATTGGTGCTTTGCAAATCTATCAGGGTTGCAGGTGATAAAATAGATCAGGTCATTATGGATTACATAAAGAAAAACTACAATCTCCTCATAGGTGAAAGAGTAGCAGAAGATCTAAAAATTCGTATAGGAACTGCTGTGCCGTTAGAAACAGAATTAACCGCAGTAGTTTACGGGCGAGATCAAGTAGAAGGCAGTTTGGTATCCATTGAAGTAACAAGCGAACATATGAGAAGTGCAATGGCAGATACTATTACCGAGATAGTAGATGCGCTCAAAGCTGTTCTTGAAGAGACACCGCCTGAACTTGCAGGTGATATTGTAGAAAACGGCATTGTTCTTACCGGCGGAGGTGCATTGATACGAGGTTTAGATAAATATCTATCTGATATCATAAAATTACCTGTATTTGTAGCCGAAGATCCGTTGTTTGCTGTCACCAGAGGTACAGGCAGAGCCTTGGAACAACTTGATTCATTGCAACATGTAGCATATGAAAACTAGAATTATTACTATTATTGTACTGCTAATTATTTTAGCGGCACTCGTTACTCATAGTAAAAACAATAAAATTGCATCCAATCTCATGGATGCATTAATACCAATTAAACATTCATATCAAAATATTCTTGATTCAATGGAAGAAGCAAGAGACATTTATATTGATCAAAAAGATCATATCGAAGAACTAAAAAACAAAAATCAAGAATTGCAAAAAAAACTTCTTGAACAAAAAAACTACATCGAACAAGCCAAAACGCTTCGGGCTGTTTTTCCGTCACTAAAAACATTGCCAAAACGAGAAGGTGTTGATCTGGTACAAACAGTATCCTATGTAAAATTTAATAATTTTTCGCAGATCGTCCTAACAAAACCAAAAAATATATCAAACGATAGAATTTACGGATTAATTCAAGATAATGTGGTTGGCGGGGTAGCTAGAATAGAAAACAATCAATTACGCGGCTATCTAACCTCAGATGAAAAATGTCGCTACTCTGTATATGTAGGAAAACAAATGGCGCCTGGGGTAGCAATAGGCGGCGGGAACAGGTTGACCACTATACAGTTTATACCAAAATGGTTTGATATCAAAGAAGGTGATAAAGTATTTACAAGCGGGCTCGATGGTATATTTTTTGCCAATATCCCTGTTGGAGTAGTTAAAAAAGTAGAATTGCAAGGAAGCTACAAAGTAGCATATGTCAATACATATAATGATGTTTACCATCCTAAAGCATTTTTTATGATAACACATGCAAAACCGACAATGTTCAATGCAGACAAAATCAATTATGCACAAATCCCTATGGAGACATCTGCGCAAACAACACCGCAGCCGGAGCAAGATTTCAATGTCACATTGCCGATGACACCGTCTACGTTATCTAGTACGCCATTGGTTGAAATGGATCAAACCAGAGAAGATACCATAGATCCCGAACCAAGAGATACGCAGATAGATTCAACCAGATCAAAAACACGCAAACAAAATTCTTCTGGGCAAAACATACAGCAAGGATCTACACCAAATACGCAAGCACCTGCTGCAGAAGATGATCAAAAGTCTACTTTAGATGCATTTTGATCTAAACTCTCTTTTGAGAGTTTAAGAGGTAATTTGGTATAATTTAATACTAAAAACCTAAGGGTCATACTTCATGCCAAAACGCAACGATATTAAAACTATTTTACTTATAGGATCAGGTCCAATTGTTATTGGTCAAGCCTGTGAATTTGACTATTCTGGCACACAAGCCGCCAAAACACTCAAAGAACTCGGATACAGAGTTGTGCTTATTAACTCAAACCCGGCCACCATTATGACAGATCCTGAATTTGCGGATCGTACATACATAGAGCCTATCACCGAAGAGGTCATAGCTCGTATCATCAAAAAAGAAAATGTTGATGCCGTGCTTCCTACTATGGGAGGGCAAACTGCACTCAATGTCGCTATGAGCATGCATGAACGCGGTATGCTTGACGGCATTACATTTTTGGGTGCCAATCCTGAAGCTATCAAAAAAGGTGAAGATAGACAAGCCTTTAAAGAAGCGATGATCAAAATAGGAATGGATATCGCCATCTCAAGATATGCTTACAACCTAGAAGAAGCTATTGAAGCTGCAAAAGAGATAGGTTTCCCACTTATTGTAAGAGCATCTTATACGCTAGCCGGAGGCGGTTCAGGTGTAGCATACAATATGGATGAATACAAAGAGATCGTTCTAGGCGGCTTAGAGGCAAGTCCTATTAATGAAATCCTCATAGAAGAATCTCTTTTGGGCTGGAAAGAGTATGAGATGGAAGTTATTAGAGATAGTGCTGATAACTGTATCATAGTTTGCTCCATAGAAAATCTGGACCCCATGGGTGTACATACAGGAGATAGTATCACAATAGCTCCTGCGCTTACCCTTACAGACAAAGAGTATCAGCATATGCGTGATGCCAGCTTTAAGATCTTAAGAGAAATAGGTGTAGATACCGGCGGATCAAACGTACAATTTTCTATCAATCCAAAAACAGGACGTATGATAGTTATCGAAATGAACCCAAGAGTTAGCCGCTCATCTGCTCTTGCAAGTAAAGCTACAGGTTATCCTATAGCAAAAGTGGCGACGCTTTTGGCTGTAGGTTTCACTCTTGATGAGATCACAAATGATATTACAGGAACTCCGGCTAGTTTTGAGCCTGTAATAGATTATATTGTTACTAAAATACCTAGATTTACATTTGAGAAATTTCCTCACGCAAACTCCACACTGACAACAGCAATGAAAAGCGTAGGCGAAGTGATGAGTATAGGTTGTACGTTCAAAGAATCTTTCCAAAAAGCTCTTTGCTCTTTAGAGACTGGGCTTACAGGTTTTGACAGTATCAAATGCGATGAAGATACACTTCTCAGAGAGATCAGACGACCAAATGAAAAACGCATATTATATGTAGCAGAAGGTTTCCGCAGAGGACTTGATGTAGAAAAGATATATGAACTCTCCAATATTGACAAATGGTTCTTGTATCAAATAGAAGAGTTGATCATCAGTGAAAAAAACATTGATACATCTTATCTAAATGATGCAACTCTTATGCGCCGCATCAAAAGCGAAGGCTTTAGTGATGCGATGATCGCATCTTTGATAAATCAAAAAGATGGTCTTGAGATCAGTGAAAATGATGTCTATACTGCTAGAGAAAAACTGGGTGTTGTGTTAGAATACAACGAAGTAGATACTTGCGCGGCAGAGTTTAGAGCACTTACTCCGTATCTCTATTCTACAACAAATATCATGGCTATTGACAAAACACAAGAAAACAACGAGAGCGGCAAGAAAAAAGTCCTCGTAATTGGAGGCGGGCCAAACCGTATAGGTCAAGGTATCGAATTTGACTACTGTTGCGTACATGCCTCTTTTGCTCTTGAAGAGATGGGGATGACTTCTATCATGTACAATTGTAATCCGGAAACTGTCTCTACCGATTATGATACCAGTGATATTTTGTATTTTGAACCTATAGATTTCGAACACGTCAGAAATGTCATCGCCAAAGAGAACCCAGATGGCGTAATAGTCCATTTTGGCGGACAAACTCCTCTAAAACTAGCCAAAAAACTTACTGCAATAGGAGCTAAAATAGCAGGAACCAGTGCAAAAGTAATTGATCTAGCCGAAGATAGAGAGCAGTTTTCTGCTTTTATAACAAAACTTGGACTCAAACAGCCGGACAATGGCACGGCATTTACAAAAGATGATGCTCTTATCATTGCAAATCGCATTGGGTATCCTGTACTTGTACGCCCTAGTTTTGTACTCGGCGGCAGAGGTATGCGTACGGTATACAGTGATAATGAGCTCAAAGAATATATGGATGAAGCAGTAAGCGTATCTCATGACGCGCCTGTACTTATAGACAAATTCCTAGATAATGCTATCGAGCTTGATGTGGATGCCATATGCGACGGCAAAGATGTCTATATAGGTGCTGTTATGCAGCATATCGAAGAAGCCGGTATCCACTCCGGGGATAGCGCGTGTTCACTTCCTCCGGTTTCTATCTCGGCTGAACTTCAAGAAGATGTCAAAGCTCAAACTGCGCAAATAGCACTTGGTATCGGAGTAATAGGGCTTCTTAATATCCAATTTGCTATTCACAAAGGAGAAATTTATCTCATCGAGGTAAATCCTAGAGCTTCCCGCACAGTTCCGTTCGTGAGTAAAGCCACAGGATTGCCGCTAGCAAAAGTAGCTACAAGAGTTATGCTCCAAGGAGACCTCAAAGAGGCATTGGCATATTATGACACTTTCAAAGTAGTGAATTTTGACAAAGAGATAATGGAGCCAAACCTCAAAGGTCATATTGCTGTCAAAGAAGCCGTATTCCCATTCAATAAGCTTCCTGGTTCTGACCTTATCTTGGGGCCTGAGATGAAATCCACAGGTGAAGTAATGGGGATCAGTGATAATTTTGGCATGAGCTTTGCAAAAAGCCAGTTTGCAAGCAAAAACAACCTTCCTCTAAAAGGCAATTTGTTTCTATCATTAACCGCAAATGACAAATGTTTTGCCGGTGAGATAGGCGAAATGTTTTGCAAACTCGGATTTGAGATAGTTGCCACTTCAGGTACCCATGATGCATTACAACAAGCCGGTATAAAATCAACTAAGGTACTCAAAGTCTCAGAAGGCAGGCCAAATATTGATGATATGATCAAAAATAGCGAGATAGCACTTGCTATCAATACCAGTGACAATAAATCAAGCAAAGATGATGCCAAGATAATCCGCCAATCAGTCCTGAGCGCCAACGTAGCATACTTTACAACAGTTGCAGCAGCCAGAGCAACAGCACTAGCCATAGCCGAACTTCAAAAAAGCGGTAACACATTGGAGCCTAAAGCTATACAAGACTACTTGAGCTAAACGGATAGCAATGATGAGTAGTGAGCAATTCAAAGATCTTGTTTTTCTCACTGCGACCGATACTACTATCGGTTTTGTATCCAAAAACGCCCAAAAACTAAACCAGATCAAACAAAGACCGCAAAACAAATTATTTATCACCGTCCTGCCCTCGCTAGACAAATTAAATAGTCTTACCAGGATACCTCCTGCGCATTCGCTCAGAGTCAGAAGATCTCAAAAAACCACTTTTATCATGCCAAACGGCGATTCATACCGAGTCGTGCATGATCGCAGACATAATCTACTTTTAAATCGCCTCGGGTGGGCATACAGCACTTCTGCCAATCCAAGCGGTAAAGAATATGATGAAGAGTTTGCACATAAAAGTGCCGATATCATCATAGCTCCACTGAAACAAAATGGACAAGCCTCTAGTCTTTTCAAGCTTGGCAAACGAAAAATCCAAAGGCTCAGATAATGATACTATACCAAGACAACCTCATACGCATTGAGCGTCACGAGAGCTCAATCCCATGGGTCAAGATATTCACGCAATACCTATACAAAGAGATGAGCGAAGTGCCGTGGGATACTCAGCTGCATATCTACAGACTGCTAAACATCATCGAAAAAGAGATGATAGCGTACTATAACCCCACCAAGATAAACATCGCCAGCTTTGGCAACTATCTACCGCTCGTGCATTGGCATATCATGGCTAGGTTTGAACTGGATAGCCATTTTCCAGAACCGATGTGGGGAGAGCAACAAAGAGATGGGGATCTTGACCTGCCTGACTTTGAGATCTTTTGTGATAGATTGATAGAGGTGCTTTCGTAATATCCCTTCTTCGCTTCATTCATAGCAATAACACACTTCCGTCATACCGAACTTGATTCGGTATCCACTCTTTCTTGTCATCGTATAATCAGAAATGCCAAGCAATGCATTTGTACCGACAATTCTTTAAAAGTATCAGTAGATCCCCGGGTCAAGCCCGAGGATGACGAAATAATAATTTTTTCTCACTTTCATACCATACGGAAAATGACAAAAATATAAAAATTATCAAATTTATTGCAATGAATGGATATTTTTGATATACTCTATTAACGGGTTAGATTAACCTGTATCTGCTTAGGCAGTATATCTTTTGGATGACTCGTAGTAGGTCTGCATACAATAAAAGGAGTTAGTGTCGAATAAATTTCGCACTTATGAAAAATAAATCTTGTATCGCTCCCTGTCTTTTGAGAGCTTCTTTTATTTTGTGCCGTTTAGTTCATATAATATTATAGGAGATAAACGATGGATAACAAAAAAATACAAAGAGATAGCAACAGCAGAGAAGTTCATCTTGTTGCGGTATCTCCAGATGGACGACCTTACACAAGTGCAATACAAAAGCAGAATGCTCATCTGAGGAAGATGTATTCAGAAGAGATAAACGAGCTGTCATATAAATATGGCGAATATGATACCGATTACGAATTTCCAATCATCATTTCGTCCAATGATACACCATTATTAAATACGGCATACAATGGAAGTGGTGGGCATTTAACCGCTGGCATGGATGTACATTGGGAAGTCCAATTAGGTGACGATACCGGTCTAGGTAGTCTTAATTTAAATTCTTGGATCCCGGCGTATGTTGTTAAAAACCCTACTCTTATAAACCACAATCCCCCTGGTGTGTGGCACAGCTCCTTTCACAATGCTAATTGGATCTCTTATTATGCCAATAACAAACAGGATTTTAGAGATATAGATGCCTATTTTCGCTATAAGTTCAATTTAAGTTCATCCATTGACCCATCTAAATTTAGTATTGAGATGAATTTTTATGCGGACAATAGAGTTCATGAAATCTATGTGAACAATATACCCCAAAGCACAATGCCTAACGGCTCTGGCATTCTCCCAAATACTCCGCCTGGAACCATGACCGACTATGACGGTTATGGCTTTTATGAAAACTCTAAAGTAAAGATCACTCTAAACAATAACTGGAGGCAATGTGAGAATGAAATAACAGTACATGTTCGATCTGCTTGTGGATATTTGGGATTTCTTGCTCAGGTCAGCAACCCATATGCAAAAAACCACCGTCGGGCAGCCAGATAATTAACTTCTACTGATAGACTGTTTTTCTCTCGCTTTCAAGCTCTAGCCTAGTAGCGTATTGTCTGATTTATTGTGAGTTCTCATCGAGAACGACGAGAATGATATCAAGCCAGTGTTACCATCGTGATACCTTTTTATTTTATATTTATATCTGTTGTTTATACGAGAAAACAACGATACCTTTTGTTAACTAAAAATCCTACATCTCTCGCTTCCAAGCTAAAGCTTGGAAGCGTATGTTAGCATTTTGTGATTTAATATGCGTTCACACAAAGGACGATGAAAACAATGAT
>JAFGWQ010000083.1 GCA_016937075.1 Campylobacterales bacterium
GTATTTTCTAACGTTTCTCGAACAAATTGTTCGATCTCGTTAGTATTTTGTCTATAAATATCTATAAACTCTTTCATGATAGCTCCTTTATATGGAGTTATCATACATCAATCAAGAAAAAAATGATGATTAAAATTTGAGCACGCTATAGATTGATTGATTTTCAAATTTCTCTTTTCCATTTAAAAATTCAAGCTCAATGATAAAGCATGTTTCTACACAATTAGCACCGACCTTGTCTATAAGTTCGTTGGCAGCTTTGGCTGTACCCCCGGTAGCTATAAGGTCATCTATGAGAAGCACTTTGGCTCCTTTTGCTTCACCAAAAGCATCTATGTGTATCTCAACTTCATCAAAACCATACTCAAGAGAGTATTTTTGCGCTACGGTAGTATATGGAAGCTTGTTTTTTTTGCGTACAGGTACAAAACCTACACCAAGTCTATCCGCTAATATACTCCCAAAGATAAATCCTCTGGCGTCTATTCCGGCTATATAATCAAGCTCATAGCCCAAATAACGATTTGTGAGATGATCCATAAGTATGTTTAGTGCCTCGGGAGAACCTAGCAGAGGCGTGATGTCTTTAAATATAATATCAGGCTTTGGAAAATCAGGTATATCTCTGATGTGATCTAGCAAAATAGATCTTTCTTGCGCGGTTAACTCTTGACTCATGTATACTCCTTTGGTTATTCTACTCTTCCGAAAGAGCAGCTGCCTTCTATTTTGTTGACTCTGTCTTCGTGTCTTCCGCCTTCAAATGATGTAGTGCAAAAGGCATCAAGCATACTTTCTATGACTCCTTTGCCCACGACTCTTTCGCCAAAACAGAGAATGTTGGCATCATTATGGGCTCTTGACATACTTGCAGTGTATGCATCATGGCACAATGCTGCTCGTATGCCTTTGATTTTATTGGCTGACACAGAAATACCGATACCCGTACCGCATATCAATATACCAAAACTTCCATTATCACTAATAACTGAATTGGCACATTTTTTGGCAAAATCAGGATAATCAACCCTAGCATCGCTATCTGGCCCCAGATCTACCACATCATGGCCTTTGTTTACTAGATGGTCAATGACAAAAGATTTGAGTGCAAAGCCAGCGTGATCTGTTGCAATATAGAATTTCATTTATATTCCTTGTTATAAAATTTGAGCTAAAAGCCATAGTAATGGTTTGAACAAATATGAAGCAGCACCAGAAGCTATAATTGCAATTAGTATAAACATTCCGTATGGATAGATTTTGTCCATCCATGCCACAAATCCGTACCACTTTTTGCCCATTGCAAAATATCTAAGTGCCTGCGAGCCGTCCAGTGGTGGAATAGGCCAAAGATTGAAAAAGCCAAGCGCTGCATTTATTATAATGCTTTGTACGATAAAAATAGATACAAAGATGCCCAGCAAGCTAGAAGGCTCTCCCATTATAGAATAGATAAAAGCAAATATGGTCATCAATGTAAAATTATAGCTAATGCCGGCTAATGCTACTCCTATAGCGCCATTGGTGCCACGATTGGCAATGACTGTGTGCATATTTACAGGTACCGGTTTCGCCCAACCAAACAAAAATGGCGAGCCGACTACAAATAAAAATCCAGGTAAAACGACAGAGCCGATCGGGTCTATGTGTTTAATGGGATTTATGCTCAACCTTCCTAGGCTTTTGGCCGTACTATCGCCAAAGCGATATGCAGTCCATCCATGCATGATCTCGTGACCTATGATAGCCAATAAAAGGGCTAGTATGATAGCTATGATCTTGACTATTTCTAATTCTAATGTCATTCTGTAGGTATCTCTTTTTCAATCGATTCGATAAATTGTCCTATGCGATTCCATCTGATCTTGAAGCGTTCTTTTTCCCACATGGCAGCACACTCAGGAGAATTGATATCTATGTTGCCGCATACTCTTTTTAAGGCAGCATGATCTTTGCCATTCTCTTCGTTTAGAATGCTTTCATAGCTACGATGTTCTATGCTAAAATAGATCAGCCACGGTTTCCCGACTATAAGACTATATGGCACAGGCCCCCAAAATCTGCTGTCGTTAGAATTTTCACGATTGTCACCTATCATGTAATAGTTGTCTTTGGGTACTTTTCTATATAACGCATTTACTTCTGTATCGTTAAGATTATAGACAGGTGCATCTATGCCTTCTACCAAAACAGGCCTCATATCCATTCTCTCTGACATTTGCAGAAGCAATTCAAATACAGGATACTCCATCTCAGGGGTATAATTGATACCGGGGTATATATCTTTATACGGGTCTTTTACCCATAATTTTTCATTGATAGTGACTATCTGTTCGGGTTTATAATTTTGCTTGATATATTCATCACCTTCATGAGGACGTAGATAAAGTTCTCTATCAACATATATAAGCTCATCTTCGCCTACAGCCACACATCTTTTGACAAAATGGACTTTTGGAGTTTGAGGATTGCGGAATATGACAACTTCGCCTCTTTTTGGACCATCGCCTGTGATGAGGTGCCCGTTTTTATTAAAGTCAGGCAGCAATGGAACTTCTAGCCATGGCAGGTGGGGAATTGGCACACCATAACTATATTTTTTAGCAAACAGGAAATCACCGATTAGAAGTGTTCTTTTCATCGAACCGCTTGGTATCACAAAAGATTGTGCTACAAAAAATATAAGAAACAGTACGATAATTACCGTACCTGTCCATGTGCTTGAAAATTTATAAAATGAACTAAATAGTTTTTTCATACGATTTCTCTTTGTGCAGCAGCGTCAAGTGTATTTGATAGCAGCATAGCAATAGTCATGGGACCCACGCCGCCAGGTACAGGTGTAATGTATGAGCATAGCGGGGCAACCTCAGCAAAGTCTACATCTCCTACGATAGAACCGTCTTCTAGTTTATTTATACCTATATCTATGACTATCGCCCCATCTTTGACCATATCTTTTTTGATAAGTTTAGGTACACCCGTACCTACTATGACAATGTCTGCTTTGCGTGTATGAGAAGCTAGATCTTTTGTAAAAATATGAGTAACCGTGACGGTTGCATTAGCATTGATGAGTAGATTTGCCATCGGTTTGCCTACTATATTGCTAGCACCTACCACACAAACATCTTTGCCTTTGAGATCTATGTTGTACTCTTCGAACATCTTCATTACGCCAAGCGGAGTGCACGCTACGAAACTATCAAGCCCTGATACTAAACGTCCTACATTGTATGGATGAAATCCATCTACATCTTTACGTGGATTTATAACTTCCAAGATCTGATTGGTATCGATATGTTTAGGAAGCGGAAGCTGAACTAATATACCGTCTATGTGCGG
Source organism: Campylobacterales bacterium (assembly GCA_016937075.1). Taxonomy (GTDB): domain Bacteria; phylum Campylobacterota; class Campylobacteria; order Campylobacterales; family Sulfurovaceae; genus BN30871. The sequence goes on from JAFGWQ010000083.1 coordinate 3,346, forward strand.
ATTTTGATTCATCATATTGATAGTAGCTAATATCTCTTCTTGCGTAATGGTAGATGGCATTTCGTGAACTATGCTATAAAAACCGACTTCCTTACAGGCTTTAGCTTTCATTTTTACATAAGCATGGCTAGCAGGATTATCCCCTACCAATACGACTGCAAGTCCAGGGATAATGTTTTTTTCTTCTTTGAGCTTCGATACTTTTGAAGCTATCTGGGTATGTATTTTGTTTGCTAGTGCTTTTCCGTCAATGAGTTGCATCATACTCTCTTTACATTGTTTTTGATATTATATCGAAATTTGTTTAGGAGAATGGAATTGATAAAATGGCAACTGTTTTTGATCCCTCTGTTTTTGACAGCGCAGGAAGATTTCATGTCAACTTACGAATACGGAGAAATGCTTTATAACAACCCTAGGGGCATTAGCTGTGCCAAATGTCACGGCAAAAATGGCGAGGGTGCTTTTATCGGCCAATATTATAAAAAAGATAAAAAAACCCAAAAGGATATCCTAGTAGAAATACATAGTCCAAATATCAATACCAAAAGTTTGCAAACTATCATTGCCAGTATCAGCAAAACCCATGATGTTATGCCTACATACTCTCTCACTCCCCAAGAGGCAAAAGCTATCTATGAATATCTCCAAAAAAAGAGAGATGACAGATAATTTACTCTAAATCCTCAAGCCATTCTTGTAAGTCGGCATCGCTTGGCATACGCCAATCAGCTCTCGGACTTAGGCTTATCATACCTACTTTTGGACCATCTGGCATTGCATTGCGTTTGAATTGCTGAGTAAAAAATCTAGTCACAAACACTCTAAGCCACTTTTTGATAGTTTGAGTATCGTATTTTCCATCATATGCATGAGTTGCCAAAAACAGTATCTTGCTAGGCTTTGCCCCGTATTTGAGCATATGGTACAAGAAAAAATCATGCAGTTCATAAGGACCAATTAGCTTTTCTGTCTCTTGGGTGATGTTGTCATCGCGTGATGGTAAAAGCTCCGGAGATACAGGGGTATCTAGTATGTCTTGCAAGATATGCACGATTTTTTTGTCATCTTGAAAATATTCGATGATGTACTTGATGAGAGTTTTGGGTATGCCGCTATTGAGTCCATACATACTCATATGGTCACCATTGTATGTATTCCATCCGAGGGCAATTTCGCTCATATCTCCTGTGCCAATGACGAGTCCGCCTTCTTTGTTGGCGATATTCATGAGCGTAGATGTGCGTATCCTTGCTTGTACGTTTTCATATGTTACGTCATGCTGGTCTTTGTCATGACCGATAGCTTCAAATTCTCCTAGGGCGATATCACCAACGGGTATCTCTCTTGGGCTTAAGTCCAGAGCTTCACACAACAATACGGCATTATTTTTTGTACGGCTTGTAGTGCCAAATCCAGGCATAGTTATAGCTATTATATCGTTCTTATCCCACTTCATTAGTTCAAAGGCGTGATTGACGGCTAATAGTGCCAGAGTAGAATCCAGCCCTCCCGATATGCCAATGACCGCTTTTTTTATACGTGCTCTTTGCATACGCCCTATAAGTCCATGACTAAGGATGTGGACTATTTCACTGCATCTTTCGTTTTTGAGCATAGGATTAGATGGCACAAAAGGATTTTGTTCAATAGCTCTTGAAAGTTTACTCGGCAGTGGAGGGGTAGTGCATTTGATGTTTCTAACGGCTGTTCTTGGCCTATCCCCAAAAGATGATTCGCTTAGTCTGAGCCATGATAGTTTTTGCAAGTCAACTTCGGCAGATATGAGCTGATTTTGCATTGCAAATCTCTGGGTTCTTGCCAGCAGGGAGCCATACTCGGCTATCATGCCATCCCCTCCAAACACCGTATCACCTGTAGATTCACCAACACCGCTCGAAGAATATGCATAAGCACACATGGCTCTAGCGCTTTGTGTTTCAACCAAGCTTTGGCGATATGACGATTTGCCTATAAGCTCATTACTAGCAGAGGGATTGAGTATGAGTGTCGCACCATTTGTGGCCATTTGATTGCTAGGAGGCGATACGGCCCACAGATCTTCGCATATCTCTATCCCAAAGCATAGATCATTATCATCTCTAAAGAGCAGATCCACCCCAAATGGTACTTCTTGTCCGCATAATTCTATAGAATGACCGATGCACTCTTTGCCGCTAACAAAATGGCGTTTTTCATAAAATTCTTTTTTATTTGGCAAGTATGTTTTTGGCACAACCCCTAGTATTTTGCCTTGCTGTAAAACAACAGCGCCATTATATAAACGATTGGCATCCAATATGGCCATACCGATCACAATTATAGTGGTACTGTTTTTGGTAGATTCTAGAATGGATCGCAATGCATCTGTTTGATTGTCATATAGATTTTGATTGAAAAAGAGGTCACCCACACTGTATCCGGTGAGACAAAGCTCCGGAAACAGCATAATGCTAGAATCCGGTGACTTAGAGACAAGATCTATGATATTTTGTGCATTTTTGGCTGTATTTGCCAAAAATAGTTCCGGTACCGCAACTGATATACGATAAAATCCATACATCGTGCCTCCTTGAATTTAATTATGAACGCGTAGCAAAAATCTCTATTGATTCAATTATATCATTTTGTGCGATGCTGTCAAGAGTCATGAAGCTCTCTACATCTTCTTCTTCGATACCGCCGAAAACAGTGTGTACGCCATCAAGATGAGGTGTAGGTACAAAAGTGATAAAAAACTGGCTGCCGCCTGTGTTGCGTCCTGCGTGCGCCATGGATAGTGCACCTCTGTTGTGACGGTGTTTGGCCGTGTCTGTTTCGCACTCTATAGCCCAACCAGGCCCGCCTGTGCCTGCCATTCTCGGGTTACCGGAAGGTCCTGAATGCGGGCATCCGCCTTGTGCCATGAAACCTGCTATTACACGGTGAAATTTGAGATTATCATAATATCCATCTTCAGCCAAATGGGCAAAGTTCGCTACAGTATTTGGAGTTTCATCAGGGTATAGTTTGACCCACATCACACCTTTGTTTGTAGTGATCTTGGCATATTGAAGAGTAGAGAGCTCATCTGTCGTTAAATCATAAACTTTCATTTTTTTACCGAACATGGGTTTTTATCCTTTAGTCAAATTAGGTTATTATTATACCTATTATTACCTAAAAGGGTCTATTTATGCAATTATGTGTTGCTCTTGATTTGCCATCAGTGTCTGAAAATCTTGCTTTGGTACGTGCTACTTGTGATTATCCGTTGTGGTTAAAAGTCGGTTTTCGTACATTCATACGAGACGGTAGAGATTTCATAGATGAGATCAAAGCCATCAATCCACAAGCCAAGATATTTTTGGACCTCAAGCTCTACGATATACCAAACACTATGGCTGACGCAGCAGAAGAGATAGCGCATCTTGGCGTGGATATGTTCAATATACATCCAAGTGCAGGAAGTGCTGCCATGAGAGCTGTTATGGAGAGACTGGCAAATATCCCAAACAGGCCTTTGGTGCTAGCTGTCACTGCTTTGACATCATTTGATGAAGATAGTTTCAAATCCATATACGAAAAAAGTATCATAGAAAAAGCTGCACAGTTTGCGCGTATGAGTTATGAAAATGGGTTGGATGGAGTGGTGTGCAGTACATTTGAGAGCAGGGCTATCAAAGAGATCACATCTGATGATTTTCTCACGCTTTGCCCGGGTATCCGCCCGTTTGGAGAAGATGCCGGAGATCAGAGCCGCGTAGCTACATTGCAGCTGGCTCATGAAGAAAAAGTAGACTTTCCCGTAGTAGGCAGACCAATCTATAAAGATTCCGACCCGGCTGCGAAGGTCGAAAAGATATTGAAAGTTATGGATTCGTTTTAGGCTCAGAGCTTGGCTGCTCTTGCTGTTGCGGCGGCTTGGTCATATCTACAATATCACTCATGCCTTTGCCCATTATATAGAAAGCTACTGCAAAAATAGCCAAGATGATAAGCGGTGTATATTTAGCCATCAATTTCCCCTTTGTTTTTATACTGTTTGCAATGATACTATAAATTTTTAAGTTTTTTATTTAAATTTTACAGCTTATTTAAGCTTTGATTTAAGTCAAAGCAAGTATAATCTCATCCACGAAAACATGGACAGTTGGGTGAGTTGGCTGAAACCACATCCCTGCTAAGGATGCGTACGGGAAACTGTACCGAGGGTTCGAATCCCTCACTGTCCGCCACCTACAA
>JAFGWQ010000084.1 GCA_016937075.1 Campylobacterales bacterium
AGAGCTGCTTCAAGAGGCAGGTGTTGCAGTAGTGCCAGGTATCGGATTTGGCAGTGAAGGATACTTTAGATTTTCATTTGCTACAGATATTACAACGATCCGAGACGGTATTGGAAGAATAAAAAAATTCATAGATACAAAATACAATAAATAACCAAGAGTCAAGCTACGCTTCAAAGTGTAGCCTTTGGCCTACCTTCTATTGGTAGCCTTCTCCATCAAGAACCAAATTAAGCCTAACACACTAAAAAGAATAATTGGTGCTATCCATGGTTTTTCTTTAACTGTATTAAAAACAATCGTTATACTTTCTGCTGCATAATACCCGCCAAGCCCAACAACCAATACAAAAAAAATAGATGCGAACAGATTGATCAAAATAAACTTTCCAAAATTATATTTTGACAATCCCATACTAAGAGGCACAAGTGTCTTAAGTCCGTAAATAAATTTCTTTACAAACATCACAACAGGACCGTATCTGCGATACATAATCGTGGCTAGAGCCAATTTACGGTGATGTGAGCGAAGATACGGCATCATGCTTGCTCTTTGATAGCGGGACATATAAAATAATAGATTATCACCTATAAAATTAAAGATCATTGCCACAATTAAAGCTGTGGTCAAGTCTATCTTACCCATGGCAGAAAAAACTCCGGCTGCTGCAACTATAACTAGTGATCCTCCAAGCGAAAAAAAAGCTATAGCTATATATCCCCATGTGGACAATGATGACAAGGTGTCTTCCAAAAAATTCCTTTATGTGATGGTTTTTAAAAAGTTATTATATCGTAATATCTTTTTGTTAATTGATTTTGAAGAGTAAAATGTCATCTGTTTTTTGTCTTTTTATGATAAAATTCTTGCAATAAATCAAGGAGCAAACATGTCCAAAAAAACTCTTATTATAGGCGCTGGCGGCGTAGGAAATGTGGTAGCTTTTAAGTGTGCAATGAATAGTGATACATTCGGCACCATAACATTGGCTAGCAGAACTCTGGGCAAATGCGATGAAATAGCCAAAAATATTAAAAACAAACTGGGCATTGCAATACAAACTGCTCAAGTTGATGCAGACGATACAAACAATGTTATAAGATTAATAGAACAGACACAAGCCGATATCGTCATAAACGTTGCTCTTCCGTATCAAGATCTGACCATTATGGATGCATGTATAGCCACAAAAACCCCATATCTTGATACTGCAAACTATGAGCACCCGGATACTGCTAAATTTGAATACAAAGAACAATGGGCCAAAGACAATGCATTTAAAGAAGCTGGCATCATGGGACTTCTTGGCAGTGGATTTGACCCAGGAGCTACAAATGTATTTTGTGCATATGCACAAAAGCATTATTTTGACGAGATCCACACAATTGATATTCTAGATTGCAATGCCGGAGATCATGGATATCCTTTTGCTACAAACTTCAATCCTGAAATTAATCTTCGCGAAGTAAGTGCGAAAGGCAGATACTGGCAAAAAGATGAAAATGGGGAAGGGAAATGGATAGAAACAGAACCCATGGAGATAATGCAGGTATGGGACTATCCTGAAGTAGGACCAAAAGATAGCTACCTACTCTACCACGAGGAGATGGAATCACTTGTAAAGCATATCAAAGGTCTAAAAAGAATAAGATTTTTTATGACTTTTGGACAAAGCTATCTGATGCACATGAAGTGCTTGGAAAATGTAGGCATGCTCGGCATCAAAGAGGTAGAACATAAAGGAATGAAAATAGTTCCTATAGAATTCCTCTCTACGCTGCTTCCTGATCCTGCAAGTCTTGGACCAAGAACAAAAGGCAAAACAAATATCGGTATAGTTGCCGAGGGTATAAAAGATGGTAAGAAACGAAAAATATACATATATCAAGTCAAAGATCATGAAGAGTGCTATGCAGAAGTAATGAGTCAAGGCGTGAGCTATACCACCGGTGTTCCAGCCATGATAGGAGCCAAACTGATGCTACAGGGAATCTGGAGTGGAGCTGGCGTATGGAATATGGAACAACTTGATCCGGATCCATTTATGGAAGAGATGAATGCTCAGGGCTTGCCTTGGAATATTAAAGAGATGGAAGTCTAAACACAGATTGCTTCAACTGCACAATAAGCCACAACACAAAATGGTGTGTTGACAAACACACCATAAATTATCAAGTCACTAATCATTGCCCCGCATACCTACAAAACTTAAAAATCTGCCGCTGCAGCCATTCTCTTTTCTATAAGAAAAAAATTTATCATTATCACATGATGTGCATCTCTCGCTAATTTCTATGTTTTTGCTTTTAAGGCCTGCGTTTATGAGCTGGTTATAATTTTCTCTTTTTAGATCTAGCATATATTTTTCATTTGGCAGCTGTTTTTTTATATCTTTCTGGAAATTATCTGCTACATCCAGACCTACCTCATAACAGCATGCACCTATCGAAGGTGCAATGACGGCATATATATCTTTAGGATCTGATCCGAAAGCCTCTTTCATTTTAGAAACTGTTCTTAAAAGTATCTTGCCGCAGCTGCCTTTCCAGCCTGCATGCACGGCTGCCACAACTCCTTTATCTTTATCGAAAAGAAGTATAGGCACACAATCGGCTGTTAAAACTCCTATTAAAATATTTTTTTGGTTTGTTACAAGAGCGTCGCAATCTTGAATGGCATCTTTGTGTTCTTTCCAGCCTAGAGTTTGACTCGTTTCTACAACTACAATATTGCTGCTATGTGTTTGGTTTGCCAAAACTATGTCAAAATCCTTATCAATTCCTAGTTTCTCTATCAAATGGTTTCTATTTTTAGATATCTCATTACTATCCTCGCCAGTATGCAGTGCAAAACTGAACATATAAGGAAAAATATTATTTTTTAGTGTAGTTCCGTGTATTAGTTCTGGGAACTGTTTGAGTTTCTCATATCTCAATATAGCATCCATGGCAAACCTTTGAAACTTTTTTTGATATACTATCATAAAAAAATAGGGAATATACATGCTATCTTGGCTCAATTTGAATGAGCGTGTTTTTAAACACTTTAATTATCTTTTAATGATACAGCTTTTACCTATATTTTTCCTATCTTCATGGCTTATCTATGAGATAAATCCTGAGTTATTTAAAAAACAGATGATTTATTATGTAGTTGCTCTCATTGCTTTTTTAATCTCTGTAGTAATCCCATGGCGTCTAATTTTATGGTGGTTAATGCCTGTTCTTTATGGTTTTAATATTCTTTTATTAATTGCTGTTGATATGTTTGGCAAAACAATTCTTGGTGCACAAAGATGGCTTGAAATTCCAGGCATAGGTATGACTATACAACCATCTGAATTTATAAAAGTAAGTGTTATTATGGCTTTAGCATACATAATAAGGAAAAACCCACCTCCAAAGGATGGATATGGAATTAAAATGTTTATCATTTTTACCGCTATCATCCTTCTTCCTTTTGTACTTATAGCAAAAGAGCCTGACCTAGGAACAGCTATGATATTGTTAATCGTAGGTTTTGGAATTCTTTTTGTAATCGGAATTAAAAAGCAAATCTGGATTTGGCTGAGCGCCATGCTCTTGCTGAGTGCACCGCTAATGTACACATATGGACTTAAAACATACCAAAAACAAAGAATTCATGATGCAATCAGTCATCCAAGCTATCATGTAAAACAAGCCCTTATAGCTATTGGTTCAGGCGGAATAGTCGGCAAATCAAAAGAAGATTCCACTCAAACACAAATGAAATTTCTTCCGATATCATCCAGCGACTTCATTTTTGCATATCTTGGCGAGAGACTTGGTTTTTTAGGAATGGCGACTGTTATATTTTTATATATTTTATTAATCTTGCATCTATTTTATATAGGTATACAACCTTTTGCAGATTATCTCACAAAAGTATTTGCCATTGGACTTAGTTGGCTATTTTTTGTATATATGGGGGTTAACGTGTATATGATCATTTGACTTGCCCCGGTTGTTGGGGTTCCGCTGCCAATGTTTAGCCATGGAGGGACCTCTTTTATTATTTTTGCAATTCTTTTTGGAATTTTGCAAAATTTAATTGCTTTTCAAAGTTATTTAGGATATAATTCTGACGCTAAAATAAGTATGGTAAGATAATTTACTATGGGTCTTTAGCTCAGCTGGTTAGAGCACTCGGCTCATAACCGAGTGGTCCAGGGTTCGAGTCCCTGAGGACCCACCAACCCGCTACACTTCATTTCTTAATCTTAAGCTCATTTCTGACATAATAAATTAATATTACTATACACCAAGGCAATTATGCAATTATACGAAAATTATTTTGACCTTCTTAAACAATTAGTAAGAACTCCGTCTGTTGTTGGAGCAGAAAATCCATTTTTTATGACTCTAAAAAGAGAACTTGAAGAGCTCGGCATTAGAACCACCCTCTATGAAGGACTCCTGGTAGCTCAAGGAAATGAACCAAATTCTGGCTATATATCATCACATGTTGATAGACACGGGTTAATTTGCACTGGTCCAAATGAATTTCAATACGCTGCTTATATCAGCAAAAACAGAGCGGACCTGACTGGCAATTCAATATCTGAACAAACATATCAAAATCTAGCCGGGCGATTCATAGGTCAAAGCGTACAAGCATACAGCCCATGCTCTGGAAGCTACATGGGCGTAGGCAGTATCGCTACTACAAATATATGCGAACGAAGGGGCAATTTAATCTTTGAGATAGAAGGCTTGGAGCATATACTCCCAAATACACCTATTGCATTTTTGGACAAACTTACCATTAAAGACGAATTTGTATCTGCGCAACTTGACAATGTAATTACAAATGCTATGATCGTATATCTATATCAACTGGGATACCAAGGCACTGCGTTTTTTACAGCCGAAGAAGAAGCCGGCAAAAGCTGGCGTTATTTACTTGAATGGTTCCAAAGATTCGATATTACGACAGATAAACTGCTCATATTGGACACAAGCCCTTATCCGGACAAGGAAAGCATATCCAAGCAAAATTTGGTTTTTAGACGTAGAGATTCTCATGCCAGATTTAAATCTCCTCTGCAAAAACAACTAACGAAGATTTGCCGCAAAAACAAAATAAGCTATGACTACAAAGACAGGTACATAAAAGAGAAAAATATACAAGCTATTACCGAAGGTAGCAAGCCAAGTTCAATAGGTTCCACAGAGCTTGGCAGACTCATAGTTGCCTCTCGTCACAAAATCCAAGGAACAACTCTTCAGATACCGACAACCGGATATCATACCGTAGAAGAAACTGCACGCATTGACTCTGTTACAAGTGCTTTGAGTGTACTAAAAACACTCTATATATAATTTAATGTGTCGGGATGTACGGCATCGATGAATGGTGAACATTGATAAGCAACTTGCCGTTTTCATCTTTAATATAACCGAATGTATATTCTACATTAACTTCTTTGCCTGTCTTGGCATCCGTGAAATAATACTGACCCATTGCAGTAGCTGAATCTTCATCGATAATAATACCGCTATTTTCAAATCTTACTTTGCTCCATGGCTGAAGTGCAAATCCATGGTCCTCACTTTGTGAACCTGTAACAAAATATGATACAGCATCATCTTCTGTCAATCGAAATTGCTTATGAGCTGCTTTGGTTGGCTTAAATAGTACCCTGCCTTCATCATATGCGTACATAGTATCTACGGTATTTCTTGCTATTGCTTTATAATCTTTACCTTCAGTATATGCCTTGCCTATTGCTACGATAGCATCGCCCCACGCTTTTTGGGCTGCAATAACCTCTGCTTGTGTAATACGCATAGTATTTCTTTCATTGATCATTTTTGTTTGATTTTGTATTATCTCTGATTGATGAGC
>JAFGWQ010000085.1 GCA_016937075.1 Campylobacterales bacterium
AATGACAGAAATTAGGCTGAGCTTGGGAAGATCAGAGGGCATCTCTTTGGCTAATGCATTAAAAAATGGTACCAAAATAAGATCATCTTGCCATGCAGGTATTATAGATAAGGCGGGTTGGTAATGAAAAGTTTAGATTCTATCTGCAAGCTGTTAGAAAACAGAAATGTATTTCTCACAGGTGGAGCAGGAGTAGGCAAGAGCTATATGACCTCACAGATCATAGAGCATTATAAAGCCAAAGATAAAAATGTAGTCACACTTGGTTCAACAGGTGTGAGTGCCGTCGCTATTGGCGGCGTGACCGTACATAGTTTTTTCATCTTTGGTATATCCAACAGCTTTGAAGAGCTTGAGATAAACGACAAAAAAGCAAAGCACAGATTAAATGAATTAAAAAAAATCATTGCTTTGACTGATCTGATAATAATAGATGAGATATCGATGGTCAGTACATCACTGCTTGACATGATAGCCTATAGACTGGAAAGCATGAGTTATAGCGGCAAGATACTATTTGTAGGAGATTTTTTCCAACTTCCTCCTGTAGTAAAATATGCACCAAGAATAGGACTTTTTGAAGAGCTTTTGTATGCATTTGAAAGTCATGCATGGGATAATTTTGATCCTGTTTTGGTAGAGTTGACGCAAATGCATCGTACAAATGATGTCTATTTTACTCAGATACTATCCAAGATAAGACAGGGCATTTGCGATAATGAGGTATTGGAATATCTAAAAACGCTTCAAACAAATGAAACAAATCCTAAAGCTACATATCTTTTTGGCAGAAACAATGAAGTAGAGCACATGAATCATCAAAAGCTTCAAGAGTTATCATCCAAAGAGGTTATGCTAGTAGCCGAGCATAAGAATTTGGAAAAAGTACATGAAAAAAGACTAGAGACTTGGCAAAAAGTATTGCCCGTATCAAATATGCTTACTCTAAAAGTCGGAGCTCCTGTATTGTTTTGTGTCAACAAGTGGGGAAAATTTGCAAACGGCGAAAGAGGAGTCATCAAAGAGATCAACGGTGACTTTATAATAGTAGAAAAAGATGATGGGCTTGTCAAGGTTGAGCCTCATGTGTTTGAATTAAGCGAAGTTCATCCAAACAAAGAAGGAAAGCTGCAATCAGTTACGCTTGCTACAATGGCACAATTTCCGCTTAGACTGGCATATGCTATAACCATACATAAATCTCAAGGCATGAGCATAGAGCATTTGGTTTGCAATGTGGATAATATTTTTGCTCCAAGCCAATTTTATGTAGCGATCTCCCGCGCTACCGATCCGAAATATTTGAAAATAGATTTTAATCGAGGTAGTTTCGAAGCATACGCAAATCGCATAATAAATGTAGATAACCGCGTAAAAGAGTATTATAACTCCATACTATGATATAAGTGTGACACTTCCGGCTAGATCAACTTTTATGCTAGAATGATAGAATACGACTATATCCCCATCAAGCTCTATGAGGTTGTGATTGCTTTCTAGTTTTTTTCTGAACGGTACTACTTCTCCATAGAAATTACCGAATTTTTTTATTATTTTTAGCGGTGTAAAAATAAAAAAACTATGCTTGGAAAACAATTCAAACGGTGTCATTATAATAAATAAAGGCAATAGATATATCAACGATATAAGATACTTAAGCATACCGTTTTTTATGATACCGAAACGAAGTGTTTCTGATAGCAATATATGTCTCAAATCACCCATGTTTCCTGCAGAAAATAAAAAAATCTCATCATTTAGCTTATAGATAGGTTGAGATATTTTTTTGACATCTTTGTTGTTTGATAATTTGTGCAGCACTTCTTCCATCTTTGGAAGTTTATTGATTTTAGATATTACGTTAAATGATCCAGCGGTATCAATGATAAAATTCGGATTGTGCTGATTGTAGTAAAAAAACTGCACAACTCGTCTGATGGCACCGTCTCCGCCATGAACAATGATGTAATTGTATTGCTCTATATCCGACAAGGCTTGCAGATCTTTGAAAGCCACAGATGTTATATCTAATCCGTCAAATTTTACTTTTCTGTCAACGGAGAGTATTTTCACTATTTCTCTTCAGCCGGATATTTGGCATCATAAGCACTTATGGCTTCATCTAAGACCTCTTTGAAGTTCGTCTCGTCTTTACCGCCCACCATCGGTCCAATAATTTGTTCATTGTTGCTATTGATGAAATACAAAGTAGGTGTACCATATGGTTCTTCCAATCCTTTTGGCAACACCCCGGCTTTACTAATATCAATAAATATTACATTAAATTTGCTTGCCAATATAGGCTTGATAGCTTCTCTTTGCATGACGGCCTTAAGCCTTTCGCATGCACCGCAACCGTCTTGTGTAACAAAAATCATATTTATCTTGCCGGATACCGTTTTGATACTTTGCGATGACACATTTTCGGATGTTGCGGCAGTTTTGGTTTCTTTGGCAGTATCGCTGCAAGACGTTATTGCAAAAGCAGCCACTGTCAATATGGCAGCTGATAGATATTTTAATTTCATAATTACCCCTTTTTATGATTTATTATATCAAAAAGAACTATATGTCAATGCATATTAAAAAGATTATATTTTTGCTGTAACTCAGGCAATATGCTCTTATCCAAACTATACACAAAAGCATAATTATAGATAAGTTTTTTTAGACTATTGTGGACATCATCGATATTGTCGAACCAAATAGGGTTTTCGTCAAGATCCAATTTGGTTTTTCTAGGTGTCAAAATGATACTTCTAATCCATCTGATCCTATATTTGATATACTCTTTTGCAGAGTAGATATCTTTTAAATTATCGGCAAATATCACAACCTTATCACTCTTGCCAGAAGGCAGTATTTGCAATTGATTGTCTATAAAGACAGGCAAAAAGTGCTTTGTGTATTTGAGTTTCTCTATATCATATCTGATATTATGCGCATCTAGAAAATGCAATACTTTACTAAGATATGTTATGTGAAATGGAGCTATTTCATAATTTTGGTAAACATATCCATCGATTTTAAGCGAACATCTAAACATTGTTTCTGATATCAGTTGAATATCTTTTTTCTCTTCAAGTTTTAAAACATCAGGCTTGATGGTGGTAAGAAGCTCAGTATCATCCCCGACAAAAAGATGATCAGAAGAATTAACGATCTGTTCAAAAGCTTTTTTCCAATCACTCGATATGATAGTGATGTTTCGCTTATCTACTGCAAGCATTTTTAGAAAACTAAGCTCATGCGGGTTTAGAAGATAAAAATCAGCCTCTTTTTTGAGCAATACATATCGTACTAACTTCATCGCTGCTAGTTTGATATCGCTTACTTTGATCCAAGCTATCTCATTGTCGTTTTTAATTATATTTTCATCGTCATATACGATGGCATATGCGCCATTATTGATGGCATTGTTTATCTCATCTTGAGATGAAGAAAAAAAGAGATCGCCATGTTCTATCTTGGATGGATAAACGCTGGCGCTTTCAATGGCTTGTACCTTGGGAGTACCTATTAGTACTCCATCTGTTATGTTTACGATATCGCTTATATTCATTATTTTACCGGTGTCCCTGCTTTTTTTGGTGCTTCTGGTCTAAGCAAATGCAAACCATTTTCATCTTTGGCTGCTAAAAGCATGCCTTCACTATGGTTGCCCATCAATTTGGCCGGTTTAAGGTTTGCTACTACGCACACTTGTGTATTTACAAGTTGCTCGGGTGCATAAAACTCTTTGATACCGGCTACTATTTGTCTCGGTTTTTCTTCACCGATATCGACTTGCAATATCAGTAATCTATCGCTTTTTGGAACTTCGCTTGCTTCGATAATGGTTCCAATTTTAAGTGAAGTCAAAAAGAATTGGTCTATACTGATCAAAGCAATTCCTTCTTCTTTTTTCTCTTCATGTTTTGTTTCTTTTGGCTTTTGCGGGGCAGGTGTCGGTTCTGCTGTAGCCAACAGAGGCTCTTCTATGCGAGGAAAGAGAGGAGGGATTTTTGATATTACAAAAGTATTCAACAATTCATTGCCTTTAATAAAACGCTGCCACGAATCGTTATCTATACCAAAATATAGTGAAGCAGCGATCTTTTTGGTGATGCTTGGCATGATAGGATAAAGCATGATCGAAACGCGAGCTAGTATATTGGCTATTAATGCTACCAAAGCCATGGCTTCTTCATCTTTACCGTCTTTCATTAGTACCCAAGGCTGATATTTATCGATCGCTCTATTTGCTACGCTTAGAGGCCTCCAAAGTTCTTCTAGATAACGATGGATTTGCATTTCAAACAAGAATGGTTCAAGTTTATCAAGTGACTCTGTGACTTCATTCAGTTCTGCAGCAAAATATTTAGAAACATTGGTTGAATCTATACGGCCTTCAAAATATTTTTCACTCATGCCTATGAGACGATTGAGGAGATTACCTAGGTCATTACCCAGGTCGTTATTGATCCTGTCTATGAGCGCTTTTTGGCTAAAATCGCCATCTCCGCCAAAAGGTACCTCTCGAAGCATAAAATAACGGAAATTATCAAGACCGTAAGCATCTGCTACTTCTTTTGGATTGATGACGTTTCCTTTGGATTTACTCATCTTTTCACCATCTCTTGTCCACCACCCATGAGCTGCTATATGTTTTGGCAGCGGCATATCCAAGCTCATCAAAAATGCAGGCCAATAGATAGCATGAAAACGTAAAATATCTTTACCGATGAGATGTACACGAGCAGGCCAATATTTCATTTTGCTCTCGTCATTGCCGTACCCAAGAGCTGTGAGATAATTCATAAGAGCATCAAGCCATACATACATTACATGTTTTGGATCGTTAAATTTTTCAGGCAGCTTCACACCCCAGTCAAAACTAGTCCGTGTGATAGATAGATCATCTAGTCCGCTCTCAACAAATCTAATGACTTCATTTCGTTTGCTTTTTGGCAATATGCATTCAGGATTTTCATTGTACCATGCTAGAAGTTTGTCTTGATATGCTGAGAGTTTAAAAAAATAACTTTCCTCTTCTACGATAGTAGTAGCCTTGCCGCACTCAGGACAAAATTCATCATCGACTAATTGTGTTTTTGGAAAGAATGTCTCACATGAGATACAGTAGTGTCCCTTGTAGACATCTTTGTATATATCACCTTTATCAAACATCTTGCTAAATGCGTATTGGACGCCTTTTTTGTGAGCCTCGTCCGTGGTGCGTATGAAGCCGTCATAACTGATCTCAAAGTCATCCCAAAGATTTCTAAAACTAGCCGAAATTTTATCTGCATATGCTTGTGTGGTCTCATTTCTGACTTTAGCTGCCTCTTCTATCTTCTGACCGTGTTCATCGGTACCGGTTAGAAAATATGTATCGTGACCGATCATACGAGAGTATCTAGCTATGGTGTCGGCTATGATAGTAGTGTAAGCATGGCCAATGTGCGCAACATCATTGACATAATATATAGGAGTTGTGATATAAACAGGTTTGTGACAAGTCATGAAGTTTCCTTAACAAATGAGTTTTCTACTTCGTAAAGCTCGTGGCTTTTCAAGAAGGATTTTACAAAATTTGGAGTGTAAAATATAGGTATGATTGTATCCTAAAGATGCTGTGGTTTTGCTAGATACCGATTTATCACTATATTTCATTTAGCATTCAAATATCATAAAAAACCGCTATAATAATACTAAATTATAATAGCAAATCATTATCGAAGGTTATTTATGTTTAAAAAATACTATTTCCAGTTTTTTTTACTAGCCTTAGCTTTTATCGTTTTTTATAGCAATAATTATAAAATTATAATCGCCGGTATCGCAATATTTTTAGTTGGAATGGTTTTTTTGGAAGATGGGTTTAAACTTCTTAGCGGAGGAGTGTTGGAAAAAGCTCTTTATGTGAGCACTGACACGCTGCCAAAGGCTATAGGAGTAGGGTTTGTAGCAACTGCTATTATGCAGAGCTCATCTCTAGTTACGGTTATTGTCATATCCTTTTTAAGTGCTGAATTTATAACACTTAGCGGTGCCATCGGTGTAATATTTGGTTCAAACATAGGAACGACCGCAACAGCATGGATAATATCTTCATTTGGTGTAAAGATAGATATTGCTACCTATGCAATGCCTATGATAATCTTTGGTGTAGTACTTAAATTTTCACATAACAAAAGTTATCGTGGTGTAGGAAATTTACTCCTTGGGCTAGGGTTTGTTTTTCTTGGTATTGACTATATGAAAGATGGATTTGAAGTTTTGCAAAGTACTCTTGACCTATCAAAATTTCAGCTTGAGGGATATCTGGGTGCATTGGTTTATATATCGCTCGGGATTATGGCAACTGTTATAATGCAATCAAGCAGTGCAGCAATGGCTTTGATAATAACAGCTCTTGTTGCAAATCAAATTGTTTATATAAATGCTATTGAATTAGTGATAGGCTCCAACATAGGTACGACCGTTACTGCCATCCTTGGTGCTATCTCTTCAAATTCAAATGGAAAAAGAGTGGCAACTGCACACTTTATTTTTAATTTCATTACAGCTCTTGTGGCTATAGTCTTTCTTTATCAATTAAGTGATCTGACGACATTTTTAGCTTCAAAAATAGGTATCAGAGACGATGATTATGCTATGAAGCTTGCACTTTTCCACACTATTTTCAATCTGCTTGGAGTCATGATAATCTCTCCATTTGCATATAGACTTGAAAAATATTTAGAGACGCTTTTTGTGGAAGTCGATATTTACGCGTTAAAGCCGCTTTATCTTGATAATGTGGTCATCAATGTGCCTTATGCGGCAATAGAGTCTATAAGAAAAGAGACTATTCGCTTATATGATAGTGCTGTAGAAGTTATCGCGCACTCCATATTTTTGCGCCGCCATGAATTTATAAAAAATAAAGATATTGATAGTGTAGTAATAAACTCAGAGATAGATATAAGTACGGATATAAATGAATTTTATGCCAATAAGATAAAATCACTCTATGGAGAGATCATTCACTATGCAACTCTCTCTCAAGAGGATATGAATGAAGAGGATAAAAATAGGGTATATGATTTAAAGCTTGCCGCGCGTGAGATAGTAGAAGCTATTAAAAACGTAAGAGAATTGCAAAAAAATATTCTTTATTACTCCAGATCAAGAAATAGCTATATAAAAGATGAATATAATTATATACGAATCCAAATAGCCAAAACCATAGACACTATAGAAAAATTAAAAGATGATGGCGATGACTTGGATACCATATCAACACTTGAGCTCTTAAAAGAGAAAATTAAAGCTTTGGGCAGTATAAAAAACAGCAGAATCGATATGCTTATAAGAGAAAATAAGATCGATCCTAAAATGGCAACATCGCTGATAAATGATAGCTCATTTGCAAATGAAGTTGCACAAAAATTGATACAAGTTGCTACAATATTGTGGATAAAAGACGTAAATATCAGAGCACTAGGAGCATAAAAATGAAGATAGGCAAAGTATTAAAAGAGATAGACAAACTTTTTTTTGGCAAGGAAAATGATAAAAAGAAGCAGAAAAAGCTAAAAGAAAAGCTTTTAAAAAAGATAGAGCAAACCCAAGAAAAGATAGATGTCGTTACGAGTGATGAGGAAAAGCAAGACTTGAAAGATAAACTATCTATTCTAGAAAAACTTTTAAAGAGAGTCCAGAGAGAACCGAGAGCGTAAAAATAACTGTGTAAATTCCTTAGAACTCAAAACCGCCCGTCTCGCCCTTGTTCATACTTTCATAAACGGCTTTGACGTAATTGTTCCTAATTTCGCATTCTAGAAGCTTATCACAATCAAAACAGCTTGTAAGATCGTGTGATTTTTGGCAATCCTGCAATAAAGCCAAGGCTTCTTGCAATGCTTCTTCCCATTTATCCAAAACCTTATCAGACATCAAGAAACTTTATATGCATTTTTAAGAGCTTTTATCTCTTCTGTTGAGCCAAAGAAGCATGGGCTTGTATCGTGCAGATGTGAAGGGGTAAGGGTCAGAAGTCGCTCTCCTTTGTCATTTATTGCTTCTCCACCGGCTGCTTCATATGTAAGAGCAAAAGGCAATACTTCAAAGAGTTGTCTGAGTTTGCCGTTTGGTTTGTCTGTAGTTCCAGGATAGCTGAAAAGTCCGCCACCCTTTATAAGAATTTGATGTAGATCAGGTACCATCCCTCCAGAATAACGCAAACGATAACCTTCGCTAAAAAGAGAGTCTATAAAAGCTTTATGATATGGTGCCCAATGCTGTTGGGTGCCGCCTGGAGCACACAGTTTGCCTTTGGATTTGAGAGCGATCTTGCCGATCTCTACAAATTGACGATCCATAAATATATAATGAGTTGGAGCTTCACCTTTTATGGTGACAACCATCTCGATGCGCGGGCCATAAACTACATATACAGCCGCTACTAATCCTTCTCCACCCAAAACTCCATCATAAATACCGAATATAGATCCTACAGATAGATTTACATCCACAAGACTAGATCCGTCCAATGGATCATAGCAGACAGTGTAGTGACCATCTTCATGCAAAGACAAAATACCTTCTTTTTCTTCACTTACGATAGATTTTACGATAGGTAATTTTCCTAGCATCTTTTCAATTATCAAATCGCTTTGCACATCAAGCTTTAACTGCTCTTCCCCTGAAGAGTTAGCGCTTTGTGAGTATCCCAGATCAGCATTTTTAATAGCATTATCTATCTGTAGGGCTATCTCTTTTATGGTTTCTATAATAGTATTCATTAAATCTCCTTGGCGTTTTTCCATATCCATTCAATTACTTTTTTAGGTTCATTGAGCGGTAATATGTCTATATTTTTTGGCAAATCAAGTTTTGAAGCATCCAAGCTTTCATCGATAGCAACAGCTTCGCAAAAATTCAAATAACTCTTGTCAAGCTCACCTCTGGCGATACAGATGCGGGGCAATGGCAATGTTTTTAGTCCTTCGACAAGAACTATATCTACATTTCCAAACATTGCTACCGTCTCTTCAAAACTCTTTGGTTTTTGAGAAAAGTAAGTTGTACGGGTAGGGGATGCTACAGCCACTTCTGCGCCTGTAGCAGAAAATTTGTGACTATCTTTCCCCTCGGTATCGAACACTGCCTTGTCTTTTGGGTCATTTTTGATGATAGCTACGCGATACTCCGGCACAAGAATCGTCGCTATTTTTTCTATAAGAGTTGTCTTGCCACTATTGGACATTCCTGTAAATGCTATTGCAACTGCCAATTTGTTACCTTTGGATAATATTGGCAATTATACTTAAAAGTTCATTGAAACTATGTTAAAATTATATAAACAAGGAGCGGCTTAATGTCATTTAAACCTATATTTTCTATTCTGATTGCCGGATTATTCCTGGGGTGTGTTTCCAAGGAAGAAGAAATGCTTATGAGTGATTTTGACCGACAAAAACATCATTTCAAACAAATACAACAGACACAACAAGTCACTATTGTGCAAAACGATAAAGTATCTGCACTTATTAGTGCATTATATTTGTACCAAAAAAGCGACCCGTTGATGCCAAGGAAATACGAAAAATTTATCATAGGAATTTACAGTGATGATGATATAGTACCAAATGTGTTGCTAAATGGAAAAGATGCTATAAATATAACAAAACTTGAAAATAATGATTCAAGATTAGCCGATATCCCATTAAAAAACCAATGGAGTAGATACTATATGGTGTCATTTTTGCCAGATGATTCCAATAAGATGATACTTAAAGTATCTCTAGATAATCTTGGACAAAGAGAGCTGATCTTTTTAAAAGCAGCTAACCTTGATAATATACAAGAATGATTTAAAGGGCAAGTTCTTGTTTCAATTTTTCTTGATTTAGTTTTTTTGTCAATGTCAAGACTACCTCATTGTATCTATCGACATCAAGTTTTAATTTAGCACAAACCTCTTCAGTATTTTTGCTATATACTAAAGCATCAAGTATTTTGTACTCTTTTTTTGTTAATCGTCTTTTTAATACCTCTTTGAGTAGCATTTCGTCTTTAAGCGGAAGCCTTGGATGTGTAACTACGGAGATAATATATTGTTGTAATGACAAATAAATCCTTTATTTTGATAATTGAATGGTCACTATGTATCCAATTGCAGCCATAGCAATAGTGCCAAATACATTGATAATAATATTTAA